>NZ_JARVSS010000029.1:0-97832 GCF_030209095.1 Pseudomonas sp. lyk4-R2A-8 | reverse complement strand
CGTTGTCTTTACCCTGGGCCTGATCTTTCACCAACACCCGCGAGCCCACCGGCACAGCGACGCCGTCGATGGTCTGCGCTCCCGCCAGAACGATAGGAGCGGTGGTGGCCACCAGCACGGACTGTTTCACGTCCTGCTGATTGATCGCATCAGTGATCGAGTCCGTGACGAACTTGCGCGTGGCGAGCACCACCGCCGGATCGATCATCAGCACCACGTTGGCCGCGCTGGAAACGATGAAGTTCATACGCACCACTTGCGTCCGGCCGGAGCCCTGGGACATCAGCGGCTTGTAGCTGGGCGCGCAGTTCGCCACGGCGACCAGGTCGCCGTCACCGTCGTACAGTCCAATCTCCCGAATCCACCACCCGCCCTCGTCAGCCGGGATGATCTGCTCGGCAATGAGGATGTTGGCGTTGGCCGTGTCTATCGACAGCTTGTTCAATGGCCGGCGGCGGCGTTCGTTGATCAGCTTCTTCTGGTTCCGGTCGGGGATTGGGTCGGTGCCGTTTGCATCACCCACGCCCATCTCGGTGAGTTTCCAGGGGATGCCCAGCGCGTCCGCATTGGCCTGTTTGGCTTCACCGACAGCGGTGAGGATCGCAAAGAACTGAGAGTTGGGATCGATCATGGGTAGATGTCCAGTGTGTCAATGGAGTGTTCCCGGCCAGCGGCGCCGATGTAGCACGTGAGGTTGATGACCCCAGGCACTGGCGGATAGATGTCGAGCGTGTCGATGGTGTGTTCGCGACCAGGGGCACCGATAACGCCCGTAGTAGCGATGTCGCGGAGGACTGGCGGATAGATGTCGATTTCATCGCCGTCGTAAGTGCTGGCGAAAAGGTTGATGGCGCCGGTGGTTTCGAGGCTGATGGCCAGGCCGGTCAGATGGCGTGTCACGGGCCTGGCGTCGTCGATGAGCCAGGTCAGCTCCTGATACATCTCCTCCGTAATGCCGGTTTCCAGAACGCCGACCTTGATGGCAAACGTGCCCGGCACGCCGTTCGGCGTGGTTTGCCACCACTCCAGCACTTCGATCAGGTAGCCGAGCGGCTCCACAATGCGACGCAACGCGCCGATGGTGCCTTTGCGAGAGTGGATGTAGTGGGACGAGCGAATCGCGGCGCGCTTTGCAGTTTCGGTCCACTTGCCATCCCAGCGGTCGACCGAGAAGGCCCAGGCCAGGTAAGGCAGCAGCTCCACTGGGCAGGTATCCGGGTTACACAGTTGTCGCAGTGGGATAGGCACGCGCTGAATCTGCGCGAGTGCCTGAGCGGCTTGGCGCTCCAGCGGCGTGGCATTGACCGGTAGCAAGTGCTGCTCAGCCATCACTCCGCGCCTCGAGTCAATTTGATGTCAGTGCAGAACGGGGCTTGGGCCTTCGTTGCGACGATATCTACCCAGCCTTCCAGCTCGACCTTGCGCACACCTTCGACATGCAGCGCGGCGTGTAGGGCTGATTCGGAAACTTCCATGCCCAGGCGACGCCGTTGATGAACGTACGCCAACAGCCGCTGCTCTGCTGCAGCCAAAATTGGTTCCGACTCCGGTCCGCTCGACAGCAGGTAAAGCTTGGCCTTGACCTGGTAATTGATGATCTGCGCACCCTGGACGGTCAGACGGTCGGCCACTGGCCGGCGGTCGTCGTCGCTTAGGTACCTGCTGACGATGGCAAGTAGCTCGGGCGGCGCCGTGCCGTCCCCCAAGAACGATTGCACCGTGACCACGGCGACGGCGGGTGAGGGGCTTTCGGCTGTGGCGTCGGCTACGCGCCCATCAGCCGCACGAGCATGAAAGATGTAGCTGTTGCGCGGACCGGCGGTGCTGAGCCCCTCCCAAGCCATCTGCGCGCGCTCGCGCAAGCTGTCGTCGCCTTCCATCAACTTAGGGATGGGCGGTACAGCGTTGGCTTTGCCTTCTTGAATGACCAAGCGTTTGACGTTGAAGTTGGCGGCCAGCTGTTCCAGATCAGTGCCACGCGCGGTCGCGAGCAGGTTAGCGAGTGAGGCTTCGTTGACCCTCTGGCGCCAGACCGTTTCGCGGTAAGCGTTTTCCTGCAGCAACTTGGTCAACGGCTCCGATTCAATCTCCAGGCGTGTCGCGATTTGGGTCTGCTCCTCAGGGGGCCAGAGGCTGATCATGTACGCTTTGCGCTCGGCCAGGATCTTTTCGAAGTCGACCTGCTCGACGATCTGCGGCGCGGGCAGTTGGCTGAGGTCGATGGCGGCAAAGCTATTCATACACTGCCTCCCAGCTGCAGCGGCACGCTGAGGCTCAGCGGTTCATTGGTGTCCACCACCGAGCCTTCCAGATCGATCGAAGCCTGCCCCTGCATGTTGGCTCCTACGAACTGCACGCGGCTCAGGCTGATGCGGGTTTCCCAACGCATCAACGCCATGACAGCGGCGGCGTAGACGCGCAGGCGCGTGACGTCGTTGAAAGGGTGGTCCACCAGCTCTGGCAACAGGCTGCCGTATTCGCGGCGCATAACGCGGGTGCCAATACGGGTACTGAGAATGTCGGTGACCGACTGACTGATGTGCTCGCGCTCGCCGATGGCGCCGCCGGTTTGTCTGTTCATGATGGGATCGGCGCCCCGGACTGGTCACCGCCTTGTTTGACGCCGGTGTGCAGATGTTTGACCAAGCTGACCCCGGCCGCGATCACGTCAATCGACACGTCAACGCGACCGGTGATGGTCTGATTCCCAGTTTGGATGTAGTCGCCCTGGTGCGTGATGTCGCCCACCAGGTTGATGCCGCCTTTGCTGATCAGATTGGTGGAGCCGCCATCGACCAGCGTGGCATTCAAGTGGTGAGCCACGCTGTCGTACTCAATCACCGTGCCGTCCGCGTAGGTACGGCGGTGCAGGCCGGGGCGATTGCCATTGGCCGGGATGTGGTCGCTGAACACGCCTGTTACGACGATGCCGTTGGCGAGCTGGCCTGACGGACTGAACAGCATCACCTGTTCGCCGAGGGTGGGCGGGTCCCACTCGCGGTCAGTCCCGGCGCGCAACGCCAGCCAGGGTAGCCAGGCTGTGGTCAGTGTTCCGGTGGTGACCTGCACGCGCGGGGGCTCCATCTGCACGGCGGAGATGACGCCGAAGCGGATGAGGTTTTCGAGCAGGCGGGAGAGGGAGGCTAAGTCGTTCATGGCGCCGATGTTGGCGCCACGCGAGCACGACTGCAGCTCTGAAGAGTTGTATCGGGGGGAGTTACAAACTGAAATTAGGTGTTATTAATCGGTGGTTTTGTTTTTGGAGGTCGAACCGGCCGAGGAGGGATTCTGTCCGCTATGGATTGGGCAGCTTTACCACTAATCACTGTTCGGTGAATGAACTGTTCCAGAGTTGTCAGTAGCGTCTTGAATTCATCACGGTTTGGAGACCAAGCGCGATGCGCTGCTGCACTTCCCGCATCGGTAACCACCTCCAAATTCTTCGACTCTGTTTCACCGATAAACCCTTCATTAAAAAGATGTTTTACCTTTGCTTCCAAGGAAAGTGAGGGGTCAATTTTTAGAATTTCTGTACTGCGATCAAATGCTGTTCTTAGACCAACTGAAGCGAGAATAAATGAAGAGTTTTCATACGCCTGATACATTTCATTAAGAATGGAAAATAGCTGAGGGTCGATTGTCGCGATGTCCCAAACCCAGTCGGGCTTCTCAGTTTCCTTTTCTGGCGCAGGGAAGGTTATGTTTGTAGTCGGGTGACACATAACGTCTTGCTTTGATTCTTTGTCATAGACATAGTCGTAATCCTCCGAGTGCCAGCTCGACTGGTGGAAGAAGACCTCTTCGCAACCGCAGCACTCAGCCAACCGGTAAACAGTATGTCCCCATTGCTCATGCATTCCGTCTGACCAGTCCCAAGGTCGATCCAGTTGGCCGTGAACGAAACAGACTCTAACGCCATTGCACCGCGGGCAGTGAGCTTTGAACGTTTGATCCATGTCCGTTATTTCTCCTTGTAGAAGGCTGGCTCTTAATCAGCAATATTTTGCATATCCTTTTACTCGCTCCTCGACATCAAAGTAAATGGTATCGAGCTATGTCAGCTACGTTGAATAGATGAAGTGCTCAAGCACAGAGTCTCGAATTTGATCCAAGTCTCTGGCGGTAAAACCTAATACCTCACGCTGTTCGTAGCGCACTTCGGGCGCATCACGCTCCGCACGGTCCTTTAATCCGAATTGATGAACCCTGGCGATGCGCGAGATCCGTCCGGTGAAACCCACGGTCACGGCATTGCTGTCGCCTCTTGCTTTCATGTAGGTTGCGGTACGCAGTTTTCTGAACATCTCAACTTTTCGCCGGACGCGGCCTTGCTTGCCACGCAAGTCGCGCTTCTTCCGTGGCGCGAACTTGCTGCCGTCCGGGTTTTCCTGCAGCAGCACGCGTTTTTGTTGGCTGCGCCGCAGTTCCTGACCTATGGACCGAGCGAGCTGGTTACGGGCTGCTGGCTGCAGTTGCTCCAGCAAACCGGCCGCCCAGCTCTCCAGAGCCTGCAGCTTACTGTCCATCAGTTACTACCCATTCGCCGGCATTGCCCTGGGAGCCCGGCACCCAATTCGGATCAAGGTAACCCGCTACACGTTGCGGCTCGCCGGCATGCTTCACGGTGGTATTGCCTTGAGCGTCCTTGCCCACCACCACTCGCTCGGTCAGATGCAGCGTCAGGCTGAGGTCTACCTTGTCCTTGTCGAGAATATCCGCCTCGAACTGAATGCCGTTCTGCGACCTTTCATAGTTTTCCAGCAGCTCTGGTTGGTTGATGCTGATCCACCCCAGCACCGGCAGCATCACGCTGTCGGGGTGCCCCGCGAAGCCCGTCATAATGATTTGCAGGTCGTAGCTGTATTCAAAAGAAAGGCTTGCAGCGGCAGTGCAGCGGACCTTGCCGTTGTCGATGAAGATCAGCAGTAGGTCCGGGTTGTGCTGGAACTCGGCAACGGTGGCCAGCAGGTGGGCACGCAGGCTCTCAGGCTTGTTCATTTAGCTGCCTGCTGATGTTGATAGATCATGTCGACCTGGGCGGCGCACTCGGCCCAGGCAGCTTCGACGCGGTCCTGGTCGGTCAGTTGATCACCGTTAACGAGCGGGCTGGTCGCCGGCAGTTGGCAGGGCACCACGGCCGGACATCCAGTCACGGTAAGCTGCGGCGCCGGTGAGGACGGGGCGCTCGCGCAGCCGGCGAGCAGCGTCAGGCAGAGGCTGAGCAGCCCAGTCGCGTAGTTCGTCATTTTCACGTTTCAGTGCCTCTATGGTTTGCGCGCGCTTTGCCAAGGCCTGGCGCAGTTGGTCTTGCTGGGCGCGCAAAGCGGATTGGCTTTCGCGTTCCTGCTGCAGGGTATCGGCGAGGGTGTTTGCGGTCCGGAGATTGCGGTTTGCATCTTCGCGGGCTGTTTTCGCGGCGTCATACGCTCGCGCGACTTGGCCTTCAGCGACATCAATGCGCTGTTGCTGGACCCATATGAACAGCGCCAGGGCGCCGAGCAGGGCTATGCCATACAGAGCCTGGCGCAACGTGCTCACGCGCGGTACCAGCCGAGTTTGTTCATGGCTGCGGTGTTGAGCTGCTTGATCGGGCCGCGCACGATTACCGCCCTCGCGTTGTTCATCAACTGGATGCACTCGGCCAGCCTTACCATGTCTTCCTGTTCGGTCGATTCCGGCACCACCAGCAGATCGCCGTCCTGTACCCGTAATTTCTGCACCGCTTCGAAGTCGATCATGCCGCCACCCCTTGCCCGCACTCGCAGCTGGCGTGTCGTTCATAGGCGCGCTGGAGCTTGGTGTCGTAGAGATTGCGTAAGTAGTCCGGGCCGTTGTAGAGCCGGGCAAACTCGGCCCATTTGCGGGCTTTCAGCGCCTTGTGCAGAACGGGGTCGGTTTCGATGAAGCGGGTGAACGCGTCGAACTGCTGCGATTCGCCGGCACTCATCGCCGCCACGAAGTCCTGCACGCTGCCGTAGCCAAGGCGCTCCCAGTGATAGCCCATGATCTGGAAGGCGCCCCAGGATGCCGACTCAAGTGCGGCCGTGTCGTCGATCAGCCGGGCCATGGCCAGGCGCTGGTGTTCGGCGGTACCGCCGATGTAGCCACCGGCCTTAGGGTTCACCAGGGCGGGATTGGTCGCGGCCAGCTCATCGGCATGGCGCTTGATCTCCGCCGGATCGTCGCCCGCGCGTCGCACCTTCGCGAGTTGTCGGTACATGACGTGCCGTTCGAACAGGATCACCGGCTTGCCGTTTTCGAGGAAGCCCTTGCCTTTCGATTCCACTTCGTTGACCGCGTAAATGCTCGCCAGTGGCACATCCAGGCGCTGGGCAGCGGCTACCAGGTCGTTATTGCGCAACAGCTGGGCACAGTCGCCACCGGCCAGGCTGGCTTGGGTTTTGTCTCCCGCAACGCCGTCGGCCACCAGGCCCACTTTCGTTTGGTAGGCGCGGACTGCCGCCTCGGTGGTGTCACCGTAGTGGCCGTCTGGTGCCAGTTTGGCGCCGTTCCTGTTGAGATTTTTTTGCAGGATAAGTACCGCTTGCGAGCGGTCGCCGTGGCGAAGGGTGGTGGTCATGCGCTGGGCCTCAACAGGGCGGCGACGTTGCCGCGTGAACGGAAAATCAGGATGCAGAGCAGCACGATGGACGCGGCCTGGCCGAGGCTTGTGGGCTGGCGGTCCAGCAGGATTTCCAGACCGCAGATGCACAACACGGCGCCGAACAGGCTTGCCAACAGCGAAATGCTGCGCCGGTACCGCGCATCGCCTCGCGTGTAGCAGGCCAGGCGCAGTGCGCTCAGCAGGTAGGCGATTGCCGTGATCAACTGCACGGCCAGTTCGATGTTCGGCATGTCAGGTGCCCCCTCGGATGCGACGCCAGATGTCCCAGATATCCGCCTTTTCCACCCACACCATCAGCTTGATGCTGATCGGGATGACCACCAGGGCACAGAGGAAAGCGCTACCGCCGCTGGTGATGAACGGGATTGCTTGCAAGGCCATGGGGGCGAACAGATAGCCCACCCCTGCTGACAGGAACAGGGAGCCCAGGCGCTGCCAGACCTTGAGATCGCGCTTGGTGCTGGTGACCAGCCAGGCGCCGAGAATGGCGCCGAATAGCGCCCCGTCGTCGATGACCGGCGTGACGCTCGCCAGGCCCAGGCCGATCAGCAGGCCGGACACAACGCTGGAAGTTGGATCAGCCATGGTGTGGGGTTCCTTGGTTGCGGTGGGTCAGTCCCATAGGTTCACCATCTGCCGTTGGGGCGCGTTGGTTTGGGCTTCTGGCATGTTGATTAGGAGGCCTTGCGGCAGCACCGGGCCGTGGTCGGCCAGGCCGGGGTTCGCCTGCAGCACCGCTTCGGTAACCCCAGCGGTTCGGCCGTAGTACCGCCAACACAGCGCGTCGACGGTTTCGTTTTGGTTGGCGCGAAGGGCGACGGGCATCAGATCAGCTCCACGGTGGTACGGTTTTTCCCGAGAAAATCACGAATTGCCCAGCGCAGGTCGCGCCGGTAGTCGTCGATGGTGGGGGCAACCTCTTCGGCCTTGGTGTTGCCGGCGTTGGTGGCGCTGTAGTCGCGGTATCGCTCGCACACTTCCGCACCGGTGCCGGCTTCGATGGCGCGACGGTAGAGGTGGGCCTTTACCGATATGTCTTTGATGCGGTCACCGGGGACGTCGGCCAGCGTGGCGTAGCCGGCGGACTGTTGAGTGGCTCGCCAGTCGCTTAACTCGCGATTGAGGTTAATGGCGGCAGCGATCACGGCGGTTTCCAGGCGAGCCGGGGTAACACTGGCGTCGATGCGCAGGGTGGCGCGCAGGTTGTCCAGGTCAATCGACGGCCAGAACGGGTCGGTGTTGATGTGGCCGCTGGCGACGGTGCCGCTCGCTACAAATGCGCTCATGAGACTGCACTCAAAAATAGGACGCCGGTGGTCGGGGCTTCACGTTCAGGAGGAGCGGCCTGGCCGATCCGCCCCGAGCCGGCGGGGTGCGTGGGGACGCTCAGTTAGCTGCAGGAGCAGCGTATTTTTTGAGGAGACGCTCGACGCGCTCCAAATCCTTCTTGCCGCCGCAGTTGGTGTTCAGCTCGATGGCACGGGACAGATATTTTTTCGAGGACTCCAGGTGAGACAGGGCGGCCACCTTGCTTTCCGACGTGTCGTCGTCGGAAACCATCTCCGCGAAAGCCTTGCCCAGGGCCAGATGCAGCTTGGCTTTGGCTTGGTCGGGCATGTCTTCTTCACCCGCAATTTGCTCGGTGCGCAGCAGCAGATCCACGTCGAACGTGCCACCGGCCTTCTGCGCCTTCAGGGCAACTTCGGCAATTTCTTCGGCAATGATGGTGCCGGTAGTGCGTTCGAAGCGGTCAGGCATCAGCAAGGCGTGCTGGATGACGTACTCGGCAATGTCCAGGGCGCCGGCAAAGTCGCCGGCATCCATTCGCCAAACCATCAAAGTGGTCAGAACCTGGTCCTGCGCGCCTTTGCCGCCTGCCAGAACGCCTTCGACGTATGGGATGTATTCGGGCAGCAGTTGTTTTTTCAGCTCTGCTTTGCCCTCGGTGGACTGCACCTGTTTCAGGCGCAAGTAGTCCTGTTGAAGCTTCGCCAAGTGCAGTTCGTAAACGGTGGAACCTTCCATGGTCATAGCTGGGCCGGCCACGGCAGCCGCTGCAACGGCTGCTGTGACGCGCTGGAAGTGACGGCGGCAAGGATTGGTCATGGTTGCGCGCCTCAGCTCAGGGTGATGTTTTCGGCCATGGCTGCGCAGCCAAGGTCTTCAATCACGTAGGCTTCGTTGACCGACTCGTAGTTCTCGATACGGTCGCGCTTGGCGTTATCCACCACGGTGCGGCGGCGGGTGCCTTCCTGCCAGTAGATCGACAGGTTGTCCAGGCGCGTCACCAGCAGCCCGTTGGCCGGGAAGTGAGGCACTCGCACGGCTGGCAAGTTACCGATGCGCTTCTGGCTGGTGACGATATCGGCCGCGAGCATCTCAGTTGGTGCCTGGGTCTTGTTGATGATCGGGAAGTACTTGTCGGCCAGCAGCTGGCGTCCGCAGATCACCACCAGGTCAGTGTCTTCCTGGTACCAAGGCTCAATGAACTCGTTGACCATGCTGATGACCAGGGCGTCGATGTTCTCGAAGTCCTTGCCCGCACCGATCTGGATCTTGCCGCTGCCGTCGACCACTTCGTTCAAAACGCGAGCGGAGTTTTCTACGCGCATTTTCTGCAGCCAGCCGACGTTCACATCCTGCAGCAGCTTGTTGATGTCCGGTTTGGACGTCGCGGCACGGCTGGTGCCGTTCCAACCGATCATGATCCGGTTGAGCGCTTGAGCCCTGATGATGGCGTCGCGGATACGGGCTTGGAAGTCTTTGAACTTGGCCCATTGGTCCAGCTTCTGGTAACGCAGGCCGGTATCAAAGTTGGTTTGGGTGCAGGTGTACCCACGGTTGTCCAGGCCGGTAGGGTCACGCGGCTCGCGGTCTTGCTGAGTGGTATCGGTGGTGCCGGCGATTGTGCCGTCGATGCCAATGCCGATTTTTTCACCCGATTGTTCGGACACGCCATACACGTTGATCGAGCTGAGAAACGCGCTCGACTCCTGCATACGGGTTTCCAACGTCTGGGCGACTGATGGAGCGGCTGTAAATTTGGTGGTGACGTCGCTCACGCCGTGCAGTTGGGCAAGCTGTTGCAAGTAGGCGTTGAAAAGGACGCGGGTATCGTTACGCATGGTGTTCTCCGATGTTCCTTGGCTGGGTGTTGTCCGTGAGATGGATCAGCAGTCGGTGACGAGTGCGCCGTCACCGCCCGTAGCCGGCGGGCGAACGGAGTACTGCGGTTTCTGGCCGGTGGTGTCCGGGGTTTTTTCGAGCTGTTGAACCAACGCCGTGAAGTCGGCAGACAGCTTTTCGTGAGCGGTCTGCAGCTTTTCGCGGGCGGTTTTTTCGGCGGTAAAGGCTTCACCCTGACCGGCGACATGCTCGGCCATGGCTTCAACGGCCTCGCCGAGTTCAGTGAATAGAGCGGCGTCCTTGCCTTCCTTGTCCTTGCTCTTGCCGAGAAGATCGAGAACGCGGCTGAACAAGCCTGCGACTTTGCCGCTTTCGTCCTCAACTTCTTCGAATTCAAGTTCAATCTCGACGACTTCAGAGAAGAGGTTGCCGGGATCGCGTTTGCGACTGGTCAGCGGATTCATGTCGGGGTGCTGAGCGCTGAAGGTCAGCATCTCGGTCCCCAGGCTGGCAGGGGTGTCGGTGACCGCGATGCCGTCCAGATAGGCGCGCCCGGTGTCTGCGAACTTCGGCCGAATCTCGATGCTGGTGTACAACTTCTGCCGCGCCTTGTTCATGGCGACCAGGTCGGCGGTTGGCTCGATTTGGGCGAACAAGGCCAGTTTCTTGGCACCGGCGATTTCGACTTCTTCAGTCTTCAGCGCGACCACGTCGCCGTAAGCCCGAAAAGGGCTGTCGGGCAGCATGCTGCGCATGTGCTCGATCCAAACTCGCGCACCATAGGTGTTCTGGCTGTAGGTTTCGGCTGCGTCGACCAGCCATTGGCGTTCGATCTGGCGACCATCGGTAGTGGCGCCTTCAACGGCGACGCGGAAGAACTTGGAGCGTTGTTTCTTGGCTGGGTTGTCGGTTTTGCCGGCCATGCGTGAATCCCTCAGTGCGGTGGCAGTCTGCCTTGGCGATGAGGGCATGTTGTTGAGCGCGGGCGCGACGGGCAACGAGGCGCTGTTGTAGATCGTTGATCTACAAGGGGCGGAGCGGGAACTGTTCGCGCGCGGGCGGCAGCATCTGCGCCATGAATGCCATCGTCGAACTACCTACCGATCACCGCCGCCACGCCAAGCACCTGTATTGGCAGGGCTACCGCGTGTGCGAGATCGCTGAGTTGATCGGGGAGAAGGAAAAAACGCTGCACAGCTGGAAGGCCCGGGACGAATGGGACCGCGCGACACCGCTGGAGCGTATCCAGGCCGCGACCGAAGCGCGCCTGGTACAGCTGATTCTGAAAGACCCCAAATCAGGGTCCGACTACAAGGAAATTGACCTGTTGCACCGTCAACTGGAGCGGCAAGCCCGCATTCAGCGCTTCAACGACGGCGGTACCGAAACCGAGCTGAATCCGAACCTGGCCAGGCGCAACGACGGGCCGAAGAAAGCGCCGAAGCGCAACGAGTTCGACGAAGAACACATCGAAAAGCTGACTGAGGCGTTCATTGACGGCTGTTTCGGTTATCAGCTGGATTGGTACAAAGCGGGTAGCCAGCGAACACGGGCGATCCTCAAGTCACGGCAGATCGGCGCGACTTACTACTTCGCTCGTGAAGCGCTGATCGATGCGCTGACGACTGGTCGCAACCAGATATTCCTGTCGGCCTCGAAAAACCAGGCGCATATCTTCAAGGCCTACATCCAAGCCTTTGCCCGCGAGGTGGTGGGTGTCGAGCTGACGGGCGACCCGATCATTCTGGGGAATGGTGCGGAGCTGCACTTCCTGGGTACCAACGCTCGGACCGCGCAGGGTTACCACGGCAACTTCTACTTCGACGAATTCTTCTGGACGTTCAAGTTCAAGGAACTCAATAAAGTCGCCAGCGGCATGGCGATGCAGAAGCAGTACCGCCGGACCTACTTTTCGACGCCTTCCAGCATGGCGCACGAGGCCTATACGTTCTGGACGGGCGAGCGGTTCAACAAGGGCAAACCGGCGGCGCAACGGGTAAAAATCGACGTCTCCCATGACGCCCTGCAGCAGGGGCGGCTGTGTGAGGACCGGGTATGGCGGCAGATCGTCACCATCCTCGACGCGGAGGACCGTGGCTGCGATCTGTTCGACCTCGACGAGCTGCGCCAGGAGTACGACGCCGAGGCTTTCCAGAACCTGCTGATGTGCCAGTTCATCGACGACGGGGCCAGCATTTTTCCGCTTGCGATGCTGCAGCCTTGCATGGTCGACAGCTGGGATCTGTGGGCCGAGGACTACAAACCGTTTGCCGCGCGCCCGTTTGGGGACCGTCAGGTCTGGGTTGGCTATGACCCTGCCGAGAGCGGCGACAGCGCTGCGCTGGTGGTAATTGCTCCACCCACAGTTCCCGGTGGCAAGTTCCGCGTGCTGGAGAGACACCAATTCCGGGGAATGGACTTCGCTGCGCAGGCGGAATCGATCCGCCAGGTGACCAGGCGTTACTGGGTGACCTACATCGGTATCGACATCACGGGCATGGGGTCCGGCGTGGCGCAGCTGGTGAAACAGTTCTTCCCGAACATTACGACGTTCAGCTACTCGCCCGAGGTCAAAACGCGCCTGGTGTTGAAGGCTTACGACGTCATCAAGAACGGCCGTCTGGAGTTCGATGCTGGTTGGACGGACATGGCGCAGTCGTTGATGGCTATCCGTAAAACAGTCACCGCCTCCGGGCGCCAGTTCACTTACACGGCCGGTCGTACCGACGAGACAGGTCATGCCGACTTGGCGTGGGCGACCTTCCACGCCCTGCATAACGAGCCTCTTGAAGGGCAGACCACGGCCAATACCGGATTTATGGAGTCCTACTGATGAGCAGACGTAAGCGCGAAACCCAACTGACCACCGTTCTGCCAACCATTGCAGGGGACGTGCTCCCGCCCGAATCCGGTCCGGTTGAGGCGTTCACCTTCGGTGATCCGGCGCCTGTGCTCGATAGCAGGGAGATCCTCGACTATCTGGAGTGCTGGGCCAATGGTCGTTGGTTCGAGACACCTATGTCGATGGACGGCCTGGCCAAAACGACGCGCGCCAGCGTGTACCTACAGTCCGGTCTCAACTTCAAGCGCAACATGCTTGCCCGGACATTCGTGCCTCACCGGCTGCTGTCCCGTCAGGCGTTTGAGCAGTTCGCCCTGGACTGGCTCTGGTGCGGCAACTGTTATCTGGAAAAGCGCAACAACATGCTCCGCAACGCCATGGGCCTGTTGCCGCCGCTGGCGAAGTACATGCGCCGTGGCGTGGACATGGAGACCTATTACCAAGTGCGCGGTTGGAAAGACGAACACGAGTTCGTACCGGGTTCGATCTGCCATCTGCGTGAGGCTGACATCAATCAGGAAATTTACGGTTTGCCCGAGTGGCTGGCAGCTCTGCAGAGCGCGTTGCTCAACGAGAGCGCCACGCTGTTCCGCCGCAAGTACTACAACAACGGCAGTCACGCCGGGTTCATCCTGTATATGACCGACGCGGCGCAGAAGGAAGAGGACATCGACTCACTGCGCACCGCGCTGAAGAACTCGAAAGGGCCAGGTAACTTTCGCAACCTGTTCGTGTACGCGCCTGCCGGCAAGAAGGATGGCATTCAGCTCATCCCGGTGAGCGAAGTGGCCGCGAAGGATGAATTCAGCTCAATCAAGAACATCAGCCGCGACGATCTGCTCGCGGCGTTGCGCATTCCACCCCAACTGATGGGCATCGTGCCGCAGAACGCGGGCGGCTTCGGGTCGTTGCGGGAGGCTGCTGAAGTTTGGGCGGTCAACGAGCTGGAACCGTTGCAGGCCAGGCTGGCCCAGGTAAACGAGTGGCTGGGTGAAGAGGTTGTCAGCTTCAAAGAATTTGAGCTTCCAACGGGGGGAAAGTAGTACCCCCGCGCAGTAAACGAGGCGACGAGCTGGTGCGCTAACACCCGCTCGACGCTGAATCACTCGAACACGCCGAGTGCTCCAACCAAGGCCTCGCCCCACTGCGCAGGGGGTGCGAAGCCTAAGCGAATCCAATTGTCAAAACAAGGATCACTTATGAGCACACCGATTATCCCGTGGATGGGCGGCAAGCGCCGCCTGGCAGATCGCCTAATTCCATTGTTTCCGCCGCATGAATGCTACGTCGAAGTCTTCGCTGGCGGCGCCGCGCTGTACTTCATGCGTCCCCAGGCCGCACCGGTTGAAGTCCTGAACGACATCAATGGAGACCTGGTGACGCTTTACCGCGTTGTGCAGAACCACCTGGAAGAGTTCGTGCGCCAATTCAAATGGGCGCTCAGCTCACGCCAGGTGTTCGAATGGCAAAAGATGACCAGGCCCGAGACGCTCACTGACATCCAGAGGGCAGCGCGTTTTTTCTATCTGCAGCACCATGCTTTTGCGGGGAAGGTCAGCGGGCAGACATTCGGCACCGCCACCACAGGGCCTGCCGTCAACCTGCTGCGGATCGAGGAGAACCTGTCCGCAGCCTGGCAGCGTTTGTCCGGCACGTACGTCGAAAACCTGGGGTGGCTGGAATGTGCCGAACGTTACGACCGGCCGCATACCTTCCATTACATGGACCCGCCTTACTGGCAGACCGCTGGCTATGGTGTCGATTTCCCTTTCGAAAACTACGAGCGCATGGCTGAGTTCATGCGGCGCTGCAAAGGCAAAGTGATGGTCAGCATCAACGACCATCCCGATATCCGGCGGGTGTTTGAGGGGTTTCACTTCGAAACGGTGGATATCCGCTATAGCACGGCGAATCAACGGCAAGGCAAGGCCGAGGTGAGCGGGGAGCTGGTGATCATGAACTGGGAGCCAAACGCCTTCGGTGGGCTGTTTTAGCCCACCGGCTGAATCAAGCCCGCGCCTTTGTTCTTAACGTTGCCCACAGCGACGTCGACCTTGAACCATTCAAACGCCTCGGCCGGCTCGCCTTGATGCAGCACCATCTGCTCGGCACGCTCTTTGGGCGTTGCCGGGTCCAGCCATTCACGGGCCAGGTCCGGGGTCAACACCACGGGCCGCCGGTCATGGATGTCCACCATGCCGCCGGCACTGTCGGCGGTGATGATCACAAAGCCATCATGCTCACCTGGGCCTTCGTCAGCGTTGGGTAGCTGGCCGATAGCCGCGCAGTAGATCGGCGCCCCGTCGCGACGGCGGATCAGGTAAGGCTGCTTCTTCGGCCCGCCTTCATCGACCCATTCAAACCAGTTATTGATCGGTGTGATTGCCCTATGCGGCCAAATCGCCCGGAAGAAAGGGCCGTGGGCCACCTTCTCGACACGGGCGTTGATAGGTGCGGCGCGGTCCTTGGCCCAGTGCGGTCGCCATCCCCAGCGCACCGGATCAGCCAGCAGCAATTCGCCTTGTACATGGAGCAGGGCGACCTGTGTGGTGGGGGCGACGTTGTATCGCTCCAGGGGCAGTTCGCCGACCGAGTTGACCATGGCGTTCGGCATGCTGAGGGCCGCGACGAAGTCATGAATGCCGCTGTACTGTGAAAGGCGTCCGCACATGACTGTCTCCGCTCGTCGGGCCTGATGAACAGCCGCGCGCGGGCCGATCTCTACACTGTAGACACCGGTACCGGAGATTCGTCATGACAACCGATATACAGCAGGTCAACGAGATGGAAGCGTGGCATGCACTGCTGAACGATTCGGAATTTGAAGCCGGCTCACCAGAATATCGTTATGAAACGCGCCTGGCCCTTGCTGACAATATGCTTGAGCGCAAGGTGATTGATTGCGGTGAATGGCGAGAGCTGGTCGAGGAGGCCGTTGCTGGTTATGCGGGCGACGTCGGCTGAGTGCCAGCTGTACTGACAAAGCCGTTACCAGCGCAGTTGCTGCAATCTTCGCGCTGTCCGAATCGGTCCAGGCAGGCACCGCACTTGGTGAACTGGGCAGAGAGGAGTAGGGGGCGGGCCTTTCGATAGCTCTCAAAATCGCGGCTTTCCAAGGCGACCTGTGCGCAATCTACCAGTGCACGATAGGTATCGGCATCGCAGATGATTGGGTAGACCTTCCCATAGATAAACTGCGCGGTCTGTACCAAATCGTACAGCTCACCAGATGGCGCGGTAAGCACCAGCCCATTTATCGCCCAAGCCTGGTTGTCGCTCCGAAACACCAAACGCAAGTCAGTCTTATCGCGAAATACCTTTCCATCAAACCCATCAGCACCTGGACCGATGGATGAGTAATAGGTGTTGCTTCGGATGTACCCGACGCACTCCGATGTCGCTTGTCGAATGACGTCATAGTAGCCGCCATACGTGTACCCCGCAGGTGTGGTGACCAGCTCTTCAACCGCATGCCAGTAAGCCGCGTCGGCCAGCTCATCCATCTCAAATTGCTCCATCTCATCAATGACCCCTGCCTCCAACATGTCACGAGTCTCCCACCGGCACATCATTCGATAAGCCTCGGGGTTATCCATCCGGGACGCGTTGTCGTCGAGGATTCTTCGCCATTTGGCGAGCCATTCCTTTTTGAGTTCTGTAGGGGACATGAGAGTGACTGCTTATTTTTACTGTATGCACATACAGTAAACGAGGTCTGTCATTGATGCGATTTGAGGCGACGAGCTGTAGGGAGAGACGGCGCTGACGGAACACCGGGGCAGCGACGTGCTACACGCCGTGGGTAGCAGGGGCTGCACCTGGCGCGCGCCGTCGTCCCCCCACCTCGCCTGCGGGCTAAATGGGTCGTTTTTTCTGCACGCCTGCGGACCACTCTCGGCGGCTCAGGCTGGGCGCCTGCTTGGTGTTTTGGAGGGGGCAGAAACCTGCGGAACCCTGCGAGGGTGGATATTTTACGCAACGCTTATAAGCACGCACGAGCGGCTGAAATCAGTAGGTGCCTCGGGAAAAAGGTTAGTTTTTTTTTGAAGGGGGGCGTTGGGCTTGGAAGGCCCGTGTTTGTTGGGCTTGAGACCTAACTTTGATGGGTTAGGTTGGGTTAGGTTAAAGGTTAGTAATTCCTAACTGCCTGTTTTTAAAGGAATTAATATATTGAATATTTAACACTAATAAAGGTTAGGAAATAACCAGACATAACCCAAAAGCTAACCTTGCCAATCCTTCGAAAAGCCATAGCAGACAAGGCTTTCAGGGCACCCAGCAAAAAACTAACCCTCCTAACCTATTTCCCGTGGGTCAACATGAAAACGCAAGATGTGCCTAGGGCGGGGCACTTTTGAAGCTGCATGCTGCAATGCGCAGTACTCAAGACCTTTACGTTCACGCGCCCGCTCTCTCACCCACACAGGGGAGCCGGCAGAATTCGGAATTGTCGTACGGAAAGCAATGCCGACGGTAGGGACTGCGGCTCTGGGCTTCTACCGAGCTTTTACTTGCGATAGATGCCTTTGATGTTGCACTCGGGGACGAACGGAGTGCAGCCGCTGATGTTGTAGACATGGCTTGCAAATGACGGCTTGGGATCGCCTTTGACCCTTGCCTTGTCCACTGTGAATACGCTGCTATAGCGCCTGGACTGCGGATATTCAATGCCGCGACTGTTGTACGAGAAGATGTCCTTGACGCCCAGCAGGCTTACTTCCGTGCCTACCGACTTTGACCCCAAAAACTGACCAAGCTTGTCTCTGATGTTGCAGTAGTTGCTGCCCATATGCCCATTGCAGTTGTGGGTGCCCACGGTGATCTTGGACTCGTACAGCGTCGTAAGAAAGTACTTGCCCAGCGTGTCACGCATCTCTTCGAGCACGGACTCTGGGACATGCCATGTGTAGGTGACCTTGATATCGACAGTCTTTGATGTGCTCGACAGGATTTCGAGCACTGGATCATCGATCTGAAGGCTATCGCGGTACTTCACCAGCACGTTGTCAGTGATGTCCTGGACGGCTTCTCGGTATAGCTGTTCGACCGTTTTGTGGGCCTTGACCTGGTCTTCGAGCGTCGCAGCAGCTGCAGTTGAGGAAAGCGCTGAGATGAAGAGAATGAGGGGCTTCATGGGCATCCTAGCGTGAGTGGCTTCCATGCCACCATCGTACCAGCTTAGGTCTCACGGCCTGCAAACGAAGTGGCCTCGACCTACAAACCGGCAGTAATCTTTCAGGAGGTGAGTGGTAAAAAAGTGGTACGGGGTTTTCTGCGGTGCGCTACAAGGCACGTATTACAAGGCCCGTGGAATCAGTCGCTCCAATCCATCATGGGTGCGACGGAGAAGCGGCGGGAGAGGGGGGCGGCTTGTAGGGGCATTGGGGGTCTGAGTCAACGTGGCGAATGGGGCGCAGTTTATCAGGGATGGATGGTGGGTGTCGGAGAGGGTGTTCCGTGCTGTTCAACACTTATGGAATCGATACCCCCATTGGCACTGCCCACTCCCGAGTCCGTTTAACCTGTCCTTTGCGGCCCATAGAAGGAAACTGGGCGAGTTTGTCGATGCTTTTGAAAACAGAATCGGAGACGTCGCCGGCCGCCGTGGGATTTTCGAGGGCAATATCGCTAGCTTCGTCTTCAAGGTTCTTGAGTGCCTTTCAAGCCATTCAACCTGTGTTCTGGCTCCAACGCCTAGCGCTTTCGGAACTGCGTGATGCAGTACGCAGTCCTCACAACCTTTACGCTCACATTTCACTCACACAGCCTCAGATGCTTACAAGTGGATGACGCCGCAGGATCGGAGCGACAGACATCCACTACAGAATTGGGCCTCAGCGGGGTTAATCGCGGCGGCTCGCATCTGAAATTATGCACAAATGCATTTTTTGTTGCCTTTCGACCTGTATGTACATACAGTGTGTGTGCGACATGATGAAGAGTGCACAAGACGGGGATTTTTGTTCTTTGAGTTCTCAAAAACAGAAAATTTGAGAGCCGAAGCCGTTCGTCAGATCGTAGTAAGGTGATGGGATAACTCGCCGTTCATTTTACTGAGATATGAGACTTTTGAACTGAATAGCGAAAAGGAAATTCACTATGGCTAATGACGATACGATTTATTTACCACCAATTGTAATCAACGATATTAATAAATATGAACCTCAGACATTCGGAGGAGGTGGTGGTGACAGTGATTTCTCACATAGTCACACCGGACAGCTCATTAACGCTGCAACGCGTACTTATGTACTTAACACATATCCCCCTATGATTTCCAAGAATGTTAATGATCAGGAGGCGAGCTTTGCGACGAATCTACAATCTATGCCAGAAACTATTTCAAAAAGTATTGCTGCAATAGAACAAAATGAAGGTGGCCCGGCGAGCGAAGTCGATAAAATCGAACAGCATATTCGTTCGGTAGATACGCTGATCGCTCAAAAAGCACAGGTTTCCGCTGCTCAAAAAGTGATTGCTGATAAGTACTACTACGGAGACTTCTTTCGTTTCCCGACTATGCAATTTATTAAAGATGCAATCAGCGGGAGCAAGACAAATTACCCTCCGGATAAGAACTATAAAGAATGGTACGCCTCACTTGAGGCTGCGTATGCTGCGAAATACAGCAACCGCGAGATCGATTATTTGAATGCCTTGAAGCAGAACCTTCAAGCGCAGGCTAATCAAGCACGCGCAGACGCCGAGGCAAAACGTATTGCCGATGAGGCGGCTGCAGCAGAGGCTGCAAGGGTAGCAGCTGAAGCGGCCGCAGCAGAGGCTGCTAGGGTAGCCGCTGAAGCCGCAGCACTTAAAGCTGCTCACACGTTCAGGCTGCCCGGAGCTGGCGCTACGCAACTGACTGCGGCAGCAGGCTCTATTGCCGTCACGGCAGGTTCAGGCGTTACGTTGGAGGCGGCGATTAAAGCGGCTAAGGTAGCGCTGGGTACAGTTGTGAGTGCGGCAACGGCGGTCGGTATTGGAGCTTTGACGTATTCAGAGTCCCTTGGCAACGGGGAGCTGCCCGCGACAATGCTGGACCTGCCCGCTAAGGAACTGGCGCCTAGCCTGCCTGATAATCTTCTCGAGGTAGCGGCGGCTGCTGGGACGGTTGATGTGCCATATCGGCTTTATGGTGATCAATCGAAGTATTCCGTAGTCGCCACACAGGTTACTGGGGGACTAGCCCCCACTATTTCGGTAAGGGCATTGGTGCTTGATCCTGTGGCCAACGCCTATACGTTTACTACAACCGATACACCGCCGATCACTCTGGCATTCCCGATTGCATTACCAGGAAATAGCTCAACGGCAACTCCGGCACAGCCGGTGGAAACTCCGGTATACACCGGCATCACTCTGACTCCAATTGAGGTCAAAGCCGTGCCGTTTCCGATCGCCAGCCAATTGGGCATCCGAGACGCTATTTATGTTTACCCCGCAGATTCGGGGTTGCCGCCGATTTACGCGGTATTTAGTAGTCCGTACGAAGGCGCCACTACTAAAGGTATACACAGCGGGCGGGTGTACAATCCTGATAAAGCCGGAGGTCCAACACAAGATCTTGATTGGGCAACGGCAACGGTGACTCAGGAAGGTATTGATCTGGTTAAACTGCATACGTCACGATTCGTACCTTCTGATGCTAATAAGATCATGATTGATCGGCTAGAAAAGATCCTAAGTGGTCACATATCTATTACGGATGTTGATAAACGATTTTACACCCATGAAATGCGAGAGTTGGAACGTTACAGGGCGATCGGGGTCGCTGATGGAGTAGAAGGAAATGTTTGGAATAATGCCCATACTGCAACCTTGGAAGACTATAAACTGAGAGATGCTGACGATTTGTTCTATACGCCGGAAGCCATCGCTGCAGAAATTAAACAAGTATATGGAGAGTAAAATGAGTAACATTAATGATGTGGTAGTCGCTGAAGAGCCGAGGGATGTAGTTCTTTTTATTGTAAGAAACAAACCAATTTCGTATCCAATGCTAGACCGACTCTACAGCAGGAATGGGTGGGCGAATATTTCAAATAACCTAGAGCTTTTGAAGCTTATTGAAAATATGGAGCTCGAAGGGGTGGTTGAACATGTTGATGGAGGAATAAGGAAAGGTCCAAACTGGAATGCGCCGGCCTTCATGGTTGAAAATAAGTATACGTTGAGTGATATTTAGGTTTGCAAAAAACCCGGCTCAAGCTGGGTTTTTTATACTTGTACTTTAAAAGGTTATCCCTCTCCGTATTCTGGATGCTATTGATGTTTGTGCTGTTTGGTATACCCAAATGGGCCATGGGCATTAGACGTTATTTTCGTATTACAAGGATCTGAATGCCCTTTCGAGATGCGTCACGACGAACGTCTAGAACCTAATGAGACAAAACAGGACTGTCGGAGTGATGCAAACAGCGTGAGCCCGCCTCAATGGAATGCAAGCCAGCTCCATCGAATGCAAGTCTGCTTGCCTTTAATCTGAGCCGGGACATTTGACTGGTGCAGCTAATATGAGCCAGAAATTCTGCTGAACGCTAGCCCGCGTGTTTTCAAACGTGAGCCGCTACATTTAGGTTCACGCGTGCGCACTCTCATCCACATAGCGTCAGATATTGACGTTTGCAGGGGGTGTTGGAATTGGAGCGACATCAAAGAGCGTGTACGGGGACAGGCCTTTTAAGAAATATCCCACGCTTTTCTCGGCTTGCCCCTCAGACCCTCCCTAGCTAACCTCCCCCAGCCGCTGCCAATCCAGCGGTCGGATGTGGAAGTCCGTACCAAGCTAAGACGCAATCGTCACAAACACCTACCGGCGTTTTTTTACGCCTGTATCATGTGTTTCGGCGGCTGTGCGCGGGGCACTTCGGTGCACCGGGTCCTTAGCCCTGGTCTTCCACACCTGCGTACAGCTGCCACCTCTCATGTGGAAGTGAGACTGGTAGTTCCTGAATAGTTAAGGAGCTTCGCCATGTACAAAGTCACACCTAACCCGCCTCATGCATCAAGCGCTTCATCCCAAAACGCCAAGCTTCAAGCAGCGGCCCAGCGGGCCATTCATCACTACCTGCCGCCAGATGAAGACGCCTCGCCCCTCCACCAACCCACCACCAACCTCTTCACCGTTACCCCCAACATCGACACCGAAACCCTCCTGGCCAACGCCGCCGAAAATCTGGCGTCCGCCAGCCAAATGGCCGCAACCCTGGCCTTCGACGTCGAAGAACCCCACCGCGCCATCGTGTTGGGCATCCAGCAACTGATCGAGCTAAGCGAGCTTTTAGTCGACCGCGCCCAGGACCAGGTCGCACCTGCCAGCGGTAAGCCAACCGCCTGACCGTCCCGTCCGCCGCCTTACCCCAAGGCGGCAACCTGAACCCATCCTGTCACTCGCCAAAGTTTCATCATCACCTTTGCCCGCGGGGTCTACGATCCGCTTAAGCGAGGACCGCCGTGCCTCCAACCCACCGGGAACCGAAATCAGTTTGATCTCCAGTGGAGCGGGTGGCGTCAGTGGCCGCCTGGCATGCGCCGGGCGATCAGGTAGATGCCCAGGCCGACCAGTGCGGTAGCGGCGCCGATGTAGCCGGTGCTGGTCCAGCCGTACCCGGCGCTAATTGCCATGCCGCCGAACCACGGCCCCAGCGCGTTCGCCAGGTTGAACGCGGCGTGGTTGGATGCCGCCGCGAGGCTTGGGGCTTCGTGGGCGATGTCCATCAGGCGGATCTGCAGCGGCGCGGCCATGGCGATCATGGTGCCGACCAGGCCGATGCCCAGCAGTACGCTCCACAGCGAGCTGGCGGCGAAGGTGAAGAAAATCAGTACGGCCATCGACCACACCATGATCCAGCCCACCGCGCGAAACTGCAGGCGGTCAAACAGCTTGCCGCCGGCAATATTCCCGATGATCCCGCCCACGCCGAATGCGGCCAGGCCGAAGGGGATCCACTGTGGCGACACTTTGGTCACTTCCAGCATGGTCGGCGCCAGGTAGCTGAACACGCAGAACATCCCGGCAAACCCGATCGCGCCGATAGCCAGAGCCATCCAAACCTGGGGTTTAGTGAAGGCGCGCAGTTCCTTGCGCGGGTCGCTGCGTTGTTCGTCGTGGCGATGGGGCACGAATTGCCAGACCAGGGCAATGGTGCACAGGGCGATGGCGCTGACCAGTACGAACGCCGAGCGCCAGCCCAGGTGTTGGCCGAGGAAGGTGGCGATGGGGTTGCCCAGCAGCATGGCCAGCGTAAGGCCCAGCATCACCCGCGCCACGGCGCCGGCGCGTTTGTCGCTGGGCACCATGCTGGAGGCCACCACGGCGGCGATGCCGAAGTAGGCGCCGTGGGGCAGGCCGCTGATAAAGCGAAAGGCCACCAGCGAGCCGAAGGTCGGGGTAAAGGCGGTGGCCAGGTTGCCCAGGGCGTACAGGCCCATCAGCAGCAGCAACATGTGTTTGCGCAGCAGCTTGGCGCCAAGGATGGCCAGCAGCGGCGCGCCGACCATCACGCCCAACGCGTAGGCGCTGATGGCGTGGCCGACCTGGGGTTCGCTCAGGCCCAGGTTCTGGGCGATGTCCGGCATCAGGCCCATGATGGCGAATTCGCCGGTGCCGATCGCGAAGGCGCCCACGGCCATGGCCGCTTCCATTTTGGCGGCGCTGCGCGCGGGCAGTACGTGCCCGGGTGTTGGGTGGATTGACATGGATCGCTCTTAGTAAAGGGGGTACGTGGAGGCGCCGCCGATGCTACGCAAGCAACGGCGAAGGTGTCTAGAACAGTCGTTTTGGTCAGAGTTCCATCACAGTGGCCAGCCTGTGACCCCACGTCGCGCCCGCCAGGCTTGACACTGAGGCCGATCAGGCGCGTGAAAACCCTCGTTTTGGAGCTGTCAATTGGCCAAACAGCGCATAAAGGCCTTTTGCCGTGATATTCTGCGCGCCGTCCTGGTCTGGCCTGCTCCCCAAACGTACACCTGTATACGTTGCGGTGGGCGGCTGTCGCCAGGCAGCTGAAGCCAATAATGATAAGAAGTCAGCGCAGAAGGGACATAACAGTGAGGTCGATCCATCGGCCTTGTGTGCCCACCCTGCGGCCCTGAAGTGACTGTGCACACCCCGCGGTGCGTTGCCTGGCGCAGCGTGATGGAGGGGTGCCCAGGCTTGGGAGCAGTGGGGCGGATGGCGTTTTATCATAGGTGCTACGGATGTTTAAGAAAGTAAACACTGCCCTGCTGGGGCTGGCGTTGTCGATGGGGATCACGACCGCGCAAGCGCAAGAGGCAAAGAAAGTCGATGTGCTGCTGATCGGCGGCGGCATCATGAGTGCTACCCTCGGCGTATGGCTCAACGAGCTGGAACCGGATTGGTCGATGGAAATGGTCGAGCGTCTCGACGGCGTCGCCGAAGAAAGCTCCAACGGCTGGAACAACGCCGGTACCGGTCACTCGGCCCTGGCTGAGCTGAACTACACCCCGGAAGACAAGAACGGTAACGTTGAAATCCCCAAAGCGGTCGAGATCAACGAAGCGTTCCAGATCTCCCGTCAGTTCTGGTCCTGGCAGGTCCAGCAGGGCGTGCTGAAGAACCCGCGTTCGTTCATCAACTCCACACCGCACATGAGCTTCGTGTGGGGCGATGACAACATCAAGTTCCTGAAAAAGCGCTACGAAGCCCTGCAGGCGAGCCCGCTGTTCGCCGGCATGCAGTACTCCGAAGACCCGGCGCAGATCGCCAAGTGGGTGCCGCTGATGATGGAAGGGCGTGACCCCAACCAGAAAATCGCGGCCACCTGGAGCCCGATCGGCACCGACGTGAACTTCGGCGAGATCACGCGCCAGTTCGTCGCGCACCTGCAAACCACACCGAAGTTCGACCTGAAACTGTCGAGCGAAGTGCAGGACATCACCAAAAACGACGACGGTTCGTGGCGCGTCAGCTACAAAAACCTGAAGGACGGCACCCAGACTGAAACCGACGCCAAGTTCGTGTTCATCGGCGCCGGTGGCGGTGCACTGCACCTGCTGCAAAAGTCGGGCATTCCTGAAGCCAAGGAATACGCAGGCTTCCCGGTGGGCGGCTCGTTCCTGGTGACGGATAACCCGACCATCGCCGAGCAGCACCTGGCCAAGGCCTACGGTAAGGCTTCGGTCGGCGCGCCGCCGATGTCGGTGCCGCACCTGGACACCCGCGTGCTCGATGGCAAGCGCGTGATCCTGTTTGGCCCATTCGCGACCTTCTCCACCAAGTTCCTCAAGGAAGGCTCGTACCTGGACCTGCTGACCAGCACCACCACCCACAACATCTGGCCCATGACCAAAGTCGGTATTCGTGAATACCCGCTGGTCGAGTACCTTGCTGGCCAACTGATGCTGTCGGATGACGACCGTTACAACGCCCTGAAAGAGTATTTCCCGAACGCCAAGAAAGAAGATTGGCGCCTGTGGCAGGCCGGTCAGCGCGTGCAGATCATCAAGCGTGATGAAGAGCAGGGCGGCGTCCTCAAACTCGGCACTGAAGTGGTCAGCTCCGCCGACAACACCATCGCCGGCCTGTTGGGTGCATCGCCGGGCGCGTCCACCGCGGCTCCGATCATGCTGACCGTGCTGCAGAAAGTCTTCAAGGACAAGGTCGCCACCCCGGCCTGGCAGGAAAAACTGCACCAGATCGTGCCGAGCTACGGCACTAAGCTGAATGACAGCCCGGAAGCGGTTGCCAAGGAATGGGCCTACACCGCCGGTATCCTGCAACTGACTCCACCGCCTGCAATCCCACAGCGGACGGCACCAACGGCTACCGAGGCTGCCAAGCCTGCGGCCCAGCCAGGCAAGCCGGCGTCTGACCTGGCGCTGTAAAAAATGCTGTAAGACACAACAAAGCCCGCTGAACCGGTAACGGTCAGCGGGCTTTTTTGTGGGCATCTGTCAGAGGGTGAAGCCCTGCTTTAACTGCTCATGCAGATCGAGCGCCAAGTAGTTCGCGCTATCGGACAGCAAGTAGAGATGGTGGCGTGGCAATTCGGGCAGTTGCACCCCTGGAATGTTTTTAGTCAGCCCGGCGGTGATGCGACTTTCTTCGATCATGCCCACGGCCAGGCCACAGCTGATGGCCGCCTCCACTGCCGTGGAGCTCGCGCTTTCCAGTAGCACCCGGTAGTAGGTTCCGTTGTCCTTGAGCACCCGCATGGCGGAGGCGCGGTAGGGGCAACCGTTCAATTGCACGGCGATCGGCAGCGGCGCCTGTTCGGGTGTCTTGAAATTTTCGGACGCCACCCACACCGGCTGTATCGACCCTAACAATTCCCCTTGTTCCAGCGGCTGGGCGCTGACAATCAACGCCAGATCGATCTGTTCACGGCTGAACATGGTGAACAATTCGCCACTGGAGCGGGCTTCCACTTCCAGTTCGAGCAGCGGGTTATCGGCGATCAGTCGAGGCAGGAAGTCGCGCATAAAGGCGGGCGCGTAAGAGTCCGGCAAACCCAGGCGAATCTTCCCTTGCATGCGCTGCGGAGTCAGCGAGGCCAGCAGTCGGTCATGGCTCTTGAGGAAGTCAGTGGTTTCGCTGAGCAGCTTCTTGCCATACATCGTCAGCTCCACGCCTTGGTTGCTGCGAATGAACAAGCGCTGGCCGATCAACGCTTCGAGCTTCTGGACCTGCGTGGTGACCGTCGAGGCGCTGCGGTGCACATGCTGCGCGGCCTCATTGAAGCGTCGGAAACGCGCCACCGCATGAAAAGTGCGCAGCAGGTCAATGTTGAGTTGTTTGCTCATGATTCCTCTTTTGAGGATTAGTGGTGCGGATTATTCAAATATACAAAATCATGCGCGCTCCCTAGGCTTTGGGTCAAACAGCTACGCGTATGCGGTTGAGGCATGAGAACAATAAGAAAGGGAGCGCTTATGGATATCAATGAGCTGCCCGACACCATCGGACAGATCCTGCTGCGGATCGGTGGCGCGAGTGCCTACGTGCTGTCGCAGATGCAACTGTCAACTGCCCAGGGGGACGAACACATCCAGCGCTTTTACCGGCACGACTGTATGTATCGATTCTCCGACCTGATCGGCAGCAAGCTCGGCTTCCAGAAAACCGGCGAGTACTGCAGCGGTGACGGCAGCGTGCTGTTTCAGCTGTCGGAATATTGCGCGGATCACGCGGCCGTCAATTGAGTGAGGCAATCACCATGAAAAGACAAAGTGAGCTACCGGTATTTGCCCAAGGCTTCGCGCGCATCAGATCCGCCTTGCAGGCGTCATTGGCCCCCACATCCCGTTGTAAACATCCGGGCGCATTGCTTGATACGTTGCAACCTTGGCGCGACAGTTATTTGCGAACGGATGGGCCCAGTCTCATCGGGAGCCGCACCCTTGCGGACTTGGGTTATGTGGACTCGCCCTTGGCGGTTTCCACGCCTCAACAGTTGACGGCCTTGGCCCAGGTATCCGGGCTGTTCAGCGAGCAGGGCATCCTCCAACTGCGACGTGCCTGTTATCAGTTGGAGGCGGGTTCCAGCACCAGTGCCTGGATCATTTCGAACCGCACCCGCAGCGTCACCGAGTCGTCCACACTGATACGCGAGATGATGAACAGTCGCGCCTTTTTGCTGGCGGTATCGCGCATTGCCGGGGTTCCGTTGGTGCCCCATCCCTTTGCGCGGGCGCGTTCCCAGGTCAATTATTTCTATCCGCCTCAGGCACACCACGACAAAGCGCAGATCGGCATGTGGCACACCGACGGCACCAGTTTCGTGCTGAATATTCTGCTGTCTGAGGCCGATGAATATGACGGCGGCGAGTTCGTCTACTTCGATGGCACCGCTGAACGGTTCGATGTCGAGGAGCTGGATCAGCGTGTGCGCAGTTGCTCGGTCAAATCCAGCGGCGACGCGGTGTATATGTACGGCAGCCGTGTGTTCCATGGGGTGCGTCCGCTTACGCGCGGTCGTCGTATGTCGTTGGTGCTGTCGTTTCATTGCCCTTATAGCCAGGAGGATGTGAACAAGTTCTGGCACCTGGCTTCGGACGACGGGGTGTTGAGAACGATATGCCCGTGGTTCCGGCTTCAACGCGACCTGGCGCGGTCGGCCCACGAGCAGTATCAGCGACTGGGCATCGAGCCGATTACCTTCGCCGATCTCGATCCGTTGAGCGTATCGCCGTGAGCGCGCCCCGCATGGGTTGTGTGAAGCTGGTACTCCTGCAGGCGGTGTTTGTCCTGTCCTGGAGTTCCGGCTTTATCGGCGCCAAGTTAGGCGCACAGACTGCCGGTGCCTTCAACCTGCTGTTCTGGCGATTTCTGTTGGTCTCGCTGTGCCTGGGCGTGTTTTTGAATGTGCGGTTGCTCAAGGTTTCCTGGGCGCAGATACGCCATCACGCGGTAATCGGGTTTCTCTCGCAATTCCTCTACTTGAGTTGCGTTTACGTGGCGATCCAGAACGGGTTGCCGCCGGGGATCGCGGCCATTATCGCGGCCTTGCAGCCGTTGATGACGGCGGCGCTGTCAACGGGGAACGCTGGGGAGCGCAGTGGTGGATGGCAGTGGTTGGGGTTGCTGATCGGGTTTGTCGGCGTGTCGATCGTCATCTCGGGGCAATACGGCAGCAGCGGGCAAAGTGTCGGCCTGGTCATGTATCTGTTGCCGCTGGTGTCGGCGTTGGGGCTAACCCTGGCAACCCTGTATGAGCGCCGTTCGGCGCAACAACACAGCACGGACCTGGTCTTGCCGCTGTTTATCCAATCGCTATTGACGCTGATCGGGTTTACCGCTGCGGTGTTGTATACCGACACCCTGAGCATTCCCCATGAGCCTGAGGTACTGATCTCGATTGTCTGGCTGACGGTGTTCTCGACCTTCATTGCCTACTTGAGTCTTTGGATGCTGCTGCGGTTCATGACCGCGACCCACGTGGCAGTGCTGGTTTACCTGGAGCCGCCAGTGACCTTGGTGTGGGCGGCGTTGATGTTTGGCGATGCGATTCTCGCCTCCACCTATGCCGGCATTGCGGTGGTTGTCGCCGGTCTGATTCTGGTTCGACTCAAGCGACCGGCCGTCGCCTGCACATCGTGATGCCCTCAGCTTCAGCAAGCTGACAGATACCGCCTGTTACAAATTGTCCATGGCCACGCAGGAGCATGGTTGCGGCAACGGGGGGATTTTTGACAGCGGCAGGTGTTGGGCGCTAACGCCCGAGGGGTTTGTATGTTGCTACGTTATGCGGCATTGGCGGCGGTGGTCGTGGCTGCGTCCGGGTGTGTGCAAGAGCGTGTGGTGCATGAGCGCCGACCGGTGCAACGGGAATATGTCGAGGTGGTGGCGCCGCAGCCGCCGCCGGTGCAAGTGGTCGAAGTCGAACCGCCGGCACGTTATGGCTATATCTGGTCTCGCGGTTATTGGCGTTGGGAGGGCGGTCGCTACGTGGCGGTCCATGGCCACTGGGAGCCAGTGCGCGAAGGCTATCGCTATGTGCATCCGCATTGGGTGCAGCGCAGTGATGGCTTTCACTGGCAGATTGGTGGCTGGGTGCGTTGAGCCCGGCTCAGCCCAGGCGCTTCATGCCGGCTGCCTTGGCGGCATCAGCGTCAAAGGTCGCAGTGTATTCACAGCCGGCTCCATGGGCGCACCGCTCAATCAGGCAGTCGGCGAAATCGGCCTTGCCGGCGCTGAACTTGCGTAGCGCCTGCCAGATGACTTCGGCATGTTCCAGGGTCAACTCGCGGGTGCGCAGCAGGGTTTCCAGCACGCTGACCACGTCACGCTTGGCGCAGGCGTAGCAGCTCTGCAGGACCCACACCAGTTCCACTACCGACACCAGGCTGACAAACCCTGGAGACACCGTAGTGAGGGATTCGATCAATTCGGATGCCTGGGCGGATTGAACCGGGTCGTCCTGGGTGATGTAGCGCACCAGGACGTTGGTATCCAACCCGATCATCGAGCGCTCGCTCCCTGCGCGGCAATGGCCTGGTTCATCTCGTCGAGCGAGACCGCGTTGGCTGGCGTCGGGATCAACCCCTTGAGGTCGCGGACGCTCTTGCTTGACGCAACAATGGAAAACCTGCCGTCTTCCATTTCGACGAATTCCACGCGGTCGCCGGTTTCCAGGCCTAGGGCGGTGCGGACCTGCACGGGGATGGTGATTTGTCCTTTAGAGGTGAGGGTGGCGGTGGCCATAGCAAATATCTCCATCGGGGTGTTCCTTACCCTAAGGTAAGGAACGATGGAGGACAAGGTCCGTTGGTCCATAGGTCGTTCTGCTCATGTAAAAGTGGGTAAGTAAAAAACCTAGCCCGAACTTCTATTTCTCGCACACCTGGCCTGGCGCCAAAGCAATACAAACTATGAACGCATGCCGGCTGCCTACCGCACCACGCGGTAGCACGGCACATACGCCGCGCCGCCCGGCAATTTCATGCGGTGCTGCGCGACGAACGCTTTCAACAGTTCATCCAGCGGTTTCATGATCGCTGGATCGCCATGGATCTCATATGGGCCATTTTCTTCGATCAGGCGGATGCCCTTGTCCTTCACGTTACCCGCCACGATCCCCGAGAACGCCCGGCGCAGGTTGGCCGCCAGTTCGTGGGGCGGCAGGGTGTGGCTCAGTTGCAGGCTGGCCATGTTCTCGTGCGTCGGATCGAACGGGCGCTGGAAGCCTTCGTCGATCTTGAGCAACCAGTTGAAGTGGAAGGCGTCGTTGCGCTCGCGGCGGAACTGCTTCACCGCCTTGAGGCCGGCGGTCATCTGGCGGGCCACTTCGGCCGGGTCGTCGATGATGATCTGATAATGCGCCTGCGCCGCTTCGCCCAAAGTGGCGCCGACAAAGGCGTGCAGTTGCTGCAGGTACGGTGCGGCCTGCTGCGGTCCGGTGAGGATCACCGGGAACGGCACGTCGCGGTTATCCGGGTGCATCAGGATGCCCAGCAGGTACAGGAACTCTTCGGCCGTGCCGGCGCCGCCGGGGAAGATGATGATGCCGTGGCCCACGCGCACAAAGGCTTCCAGGCGTTTTTCGATGTCCGGCAGGATCACCAGCTCGTTGACAATCGGGTTCGGCGCTTCGGCGGCGATGATGCCCGGCTCGGTCAGGCCCAGGTAGCGCCCGCCGGTGATACGTTGCTTGGCGTGGGAAATGGTCGCGCCTTTCATCGGACCTTTCATCACCCCCGGGCCGCAGCCGGTGCATACATCCAGACTGCGCAGGCCCAGTTCATGCCCGACTTTCTTGGTGTATTTGTATTCTTCGGTATTGATCGAGTGTCCGCCCCAGCACACCACGATCTTCGGTTCCACACCAGGGCGCAGCGTGCGCGCGTTGCGCAGCAGGTGGAACACGTAGTCGGTGATGCCCTGGGAGTTGCTCAGGTCGATGCGCTGGCTGTCCAGCTCGTTCTCGGTGTAGACGATGTCGCGCAGGGCACTGAACAGCATTTCGCGGGTGCTGGCGATCATCTCGCCATCGACGAAGGCGTCGGCCGGCGCGTTGAGCAATTCCAGGCGCACACCGCGGTCCTGTTGGTGGATGCGCACTTCAAAGTCTTTGTAGGCGTCGAGGATGGTCTTGGCGTTGTCGATGTGCGCGCCGGTGTTGAGGATCGCCAGGGCGCATTGGCGGAACAGGGTATAGATGCTGCCGGTGCCGGCTTCGCTCAGTTGCTGCACTTCGCGTTGGGAGAGGGTTTCGAGGCTGCCCTTGGGGCTGACGGAGGCGTTGATGACTTGACGTTGGGGCATTCTGATTCCTTGAAAGCACAGCCACCGCAGCCGCTGAGGCGCGATGGCTTGGGAAAGGTGGGCGCCGATGAGGGGCGCACGAGACGGTTTTTTAACTCAGGCACACGGCCCAGCGCAAACACCGCTCAACACCATCATGCCGCAGAACTCACTCGATCAGCTTCCAGTTTTTGTAGAAAACCCGACGCAGGGTAAAGACCAGCGCGGCAAACCCGGCGATCACGGCATTGAGCACCGATGGCACTGGGGTCGGCCGCACGATATCGATGAACAGGCAGTAGCGCTTGGCATCGTTCTTATTGAAAGACGCGTGCATCAGCGTGTCATCGAAGATAAATAACGGGTCGTCGTGCCAGTAGTGTTTGTGCTCGCCCACCTGGATATACACGCCGTCGTGATGGGGCGCCGGCGCCATGTTGTAAAGCACGCGGAACATCATGCGCAGTGGGCCGAAGTGAAAGGACGTGGAGCGGTTTTCGTTGAACACCGACACCCCGATGGTTTTTACGAACGGCAGTTTTTTGCGCAGGGCCGGGATGTCCAGGTGGGTCTCGATCGGCCGCCCGTACCATTGGAAAAACAACATGCCTCGCTTTTTCTCGGCCATGCGTTCGTCGAGGTAACCGATGATTTCGTCCTTGTGGGCCATGGCCTCATCAATGACCCGTTGCAGCTCTTCACGCCAGGCGGGTGGCAGGTCACGCATCGTATAGATGTGGCGATTGCGCGAGCTCAGCAGGTCGAACAGGGTATTGAACGGCGCCAACAGCCAGGTGTTGCGGCCGCTGCCGATAAAGTACTTTTTGATGGTGGACGCATCGTACAGGCCGTTGCGCAAAAAATCGTAAAGGCCGCACAGCAGCACCAGGCACAGAAACACCAGCGTGGTCTCGGGGAATACATCGATAAACAGCAGGCCCGCGAGCACCCAGGCCAGCGAGATGGCTTTTTTACGCACAGCAGGCTTGTTCATGAACTCAGCTCCACAAGGACGCCATTCGACAGGTCCGGACCGGTGGCTGCGAGTGGTGGGTTTGAAACATGTTGAAACAACTACGTCATAATAAGGCGTTTGACCCCGTGTCGGCAGTTTAAATAGTGCGAAAAAGTGTGCAGGCCACTCACAGTTTTTAACGGTTGCCGGGGTGTGTGCACCGAATTTTGTAAACGCGAGATTTACGACTATCGTGACGCTTCGGTTTTTCGGACGTCATAGACCGGTACGATTGAAGCTGAATGGCCACCACTGGCCCTCGGCACCTTGGAAGAGGCAGAAACTTTATGATCATCAAACCGCGGGTTCGTGGCTTTATCTGTGTGACCGCTCACCCTGTTGGCTGTGAAGCGAACGTCAAGGAACAGATCGATTACGTGACCCAGCATGGCGCCATCGAAGGCGGCCCGAAGAAGGTGCTGGTACTCGGCGCTTCCACCGGTTACGGCCTGGCCGCGCGCATCAGCGCTGCGTTTGGCTGCGGCGCCGACACCCTGGGCGTGTTTTTTGAGAAAGAAGGCGAAGAAGGCAAGCTGAGCTCCGCCGGCTGGTACAACAGCGCTGCGTTCGAGAAGTTTGCGGTCGAAAAAGGCCTGTATGCCAAGAGCATCAACGGCGACGCGTTCTCCGACGAGATCAAGCGCCTGACCATCGAAACCATCAAAAAAGACCTGGGCAAGATCGACCTGGTGGTCTACAGCCTGGCCGCGCCACGCCGTACCGACCCCAAGACCGGTGAAGTCTACAACTCCACGCTCAAGCCGATCGGCAAGGCCGTGACCCTGCGCGGTATCAACACCGACAAAGGGGTTGTGGTCGACACCACCTTGGAGCCGGCGACCCAAGAAGAAATCGCCGGCACCGTGAAAGTCATGGGTGGCGAAGACTGGCAGCTGTGGATCGACGCGCTGCGTGACGCCGATGTACTGGCCGAAGGCGCCAAGACCACCGCCTTTACCTACCTTGGCGAAAAGCTGACCCAGGACATCTACTGGAACGGCTCGATCGGTGAAGCCAAGAAAGACCTGGACAAGAAAGTCCTGACCCTGCGCGACAACCTCGCCGCACTGAAGGGCGACGCCCGTGTGTCGGTGCTCAAGGCCGTGGTCACCCAGGCCAGCTCGGCGATCCCGATCATGCCGCTGTACCTGTCGCTGCTGTTCAAAGTGATGAAAGAGCAGGGCACTCACGAAGGGTGCATCGAGCAGGTCTACGGTTTGTTCAAGGACAGCCTGTACGGCAAAGAGCCGAAGCTCGACACCGACGGCCGCCTGCGCGCCGACCTGGCCGAGCTGGAGCCGAAGGTTCAGGACGCCGTGGCGGCCCTGTGGAACCAGGTCACCGACGAGAACGTCAACGAGATCAGCGATTTTGCCGGTTACAAAGCGGAATTCCTGCGCTTGTTCGGCTTTGAAGTCGATGGCGTGGACTACGAGGCTGATGTAAATCCGACGGTGAAGATCAACGGTCTGATCCAAGCCTAAAGCGCGGTTAAAAATGTAGAAGGGGGCTTGCCCCCGATGGCGTCGCGTCAGACAGCTCAGCTGTAGCTGAGCTACCGCCGTCGGGGGCAAGTCCCTCCCACTTTGATTTGTGTGCGTTTCAGAGGTTTCTTGCGCTTCAGCGCGCCTTTCCCTCTCTTCAAATCTGCCAGACTCCTCCCGCTATCAAGCCAAGCCAACGGAGGATCTGATGACGATTCGTGCAGTAGTTTTTGATTTCGGCGGTGTTCTCTTCGATTGGAGCCCGCATCACCTCTACCGCAAACTGATTGCCGACGATCAAGAACGGCAGTGGTTCCTGGATAACATCTGCACCCAGGCCTGGAATACCGAACAAGATGCGGGGCGGCCGCTGGCCGAAGCCATGCAAATCCTGATCGATCAACACCCCCACCCTAGAGACTCGATCACGGCCTTTTACGAGATGACGTGGCCGACAAGCCGATGCCGCCAGCGCTCTGGGTTGGCAGGACATTCATCATGTATCGGCCGAGCAGACATCGGCACGATTGCGTGAATTGGGCGTGAGCTTCTAGCGCGCCCATTTCTCCATCACAAAATCGACAAACGCTCGCAACTTGGGCAGGCGATAACGATCCTGGCCGTACAGCACGTGCATGGGGCGGCTGGGCAATTGATAGTCGGTCAGCAACGCCACAAGTTTGCCGCTGTGCAGATCGGGCTGGACCAGCGCATCGGGCAGCATCACGATGCCCATGCCTTGCACCGCCGCTTGGCGCAGGGCTTGTGAGCTATTGATGGTCAACGATCCCGACACCGGGATTTCCACTTCGCCGTCCGCTCCCGTCATACGCCAGAGCTTGTCGGCGTTGCGCCAGTCGTCGGTGGACGGATAGGCGAATGCCAGGCAGTCGTGTTGTTGCAGGTCTTCGGGCCTGGTCGGCGTGCCGCGTCGCGCCAGGTAGCTCGGCGAAGCGCAGAGGGTGATGGTGTAGTCCTGCATGGGCCGGGCGATCAGGCTCGACGGTTCCAACTCGCCCAAGCGGATCGCCACGTCGAAGCCACTGTCGACCAAGTCCATGCGTTGGTTGCTGAGCACCACATAGAGCTTGATCTGCGGATAACGTTGGGAGAATTCGCTCAACGCCGGCGCCAGGCGCTCGGTGCCGAAGGCGGGTGGGGCGGTGATGCGCAAGGTGCCTCTAGGCACGTCACTGTGGGCTTGTTCGGCCAGTTGTTCGGAGTCGGCCACTAGCCCCAACACCTCCAGACAGCGTTGGTAATACTGGCCGCCGAACTCCGTGAGACTCTGCTTGCGCGTGGTGCGCTTGAGCAGACTGACTCCCAGGCGCTGTTCCAGGGCGCGCAGGTGGTTACCGACCATCGTGGTCGACAGGCCGCAGGCGTGGGCCGCCGCCGTCAAACTGCCGGTCTCCACCACTTTTACGTACACCGACATTGCCTGGAACAGATCCATTATCAAGCCCTGGTTTAAAGTCATTGCAGAGATGCGCAGTTTATCCAGCTCAGGTGGCTAACGATACTGAGACCATCAACCTGATGACTTGGAGCCCGCACCATGACCGCCGCCTGCCTGATGACCACCTACCAACCCTTGGCCCTGAGCTTCGCCCGTGGCCTGGGCACGCGTCTGTGGGACCAGCAGGGTCGCGAGTACCTCGATGCGGTGGCGGGTGTGGCGGTGACCAATGTCGGGCATTCCCACCCGCGCCTGGTGGCGGCCATCAGCGAGCAGGCCGGTCTGTTGTTGCACACCTCCAACCTCTACAGCATTGACTGGCAACAACGCCTGGCCCGGCGCCTGGCGCAGCTGTCCGGCCTGGATTGCGGATTTTTCAACAACTCCGGCGCCGAGGCCAACGAAACCGCCCTCAAGCTGGCGCGCTTGCATGGCTGGAAAAAGGGCATTGAAGAACCGTTGATTGTGGTGATGGAGAACGCCTTTCACGGGCGCACCCTGGGCACCATGGCGGCCAGCGACGGACCGTCGGTGCGCCTCGGGTTTCAGCGCTTACCGGGGAATTTTCTCAAGGTCCGGTTCGGTGACCTGGCCGCCATCGAAGCGATCACCCGCACCCATGGCGCGCAGATTGCGGCCGTGTTGCTGGAGCCGATCCAGGGTGAAAGTGGTGTATTGCCGGCGCCGCCCGGCTATCTGCGTGGCTTGCGCGATCACTGCACAGCCCACGGCTGGCTGATGATGCTCGATGAAATCCAGACCGGCATCGGTCGCACCGGTGCGTGGTTCGCGTTCCAGCATGAAGGCATCGTGCCGGACGTCATGACCCTGGCCAAAGGCCTCGGCAACGGCGTGCCGATCGGCGCCTGCCTGGCACGGGCCGGTGTGGCGCGCCTGTTCACGCCGGGCAGTCATGGCAGCACGTTTGGCGGTAACCCGCTGGCTTGCCGGGTTGGCTGCACGGTGCTGGACATCATCGAAGAGCAGGGCTTGCTGCACAACGCCGCGCAACAGGGCGAACGCTTGCTGGCGCGGCTGCGCGTGGAACTGGCGGAACACCCCCAGGTGCTGGCGATTCGCGGGCAGGGCTTGATGATCGGCATCGAACTGGTCAGCCCGTATCGCGACCTGGCCCAGCGCGCCGCCCAGGAGCATGCGCTGCTGATCAATGTGACGCGCGGCAAAATCATCCGCCTGCTGCCGCCGTTGACCCTGGACGGCAAGGAAGTCGAGATGATCGTGCGGGCCATCAGCCGCTTATTGGATCAGGGCCATTGAGCCATTCTTGGTTGAGGGTTTCGGTGTCGCCCAGGTATTCGAGTAACCACGCCATGGCCGGGGACAGCTTGTTCTGCGCCCAGGCCACGCAGGACGGGCTGGCGGGGAAGGGGCGGGTCAGGTGCAGCGCCACCAGCTCGCCGCGTTCGATCCAGGGCGCTACCTTATGTGCCGGCGCCATGCCGACGCACAACCCATCGCGCAGGCAATCGATGGCTGACGCCCAGTTAGGCACCACCAGGCGCCGTTGGTTGTCCAGGGTCCAGGTGTCGCGCTTGGGCAGGTTACGCGAGGTGTCGGTCATGCACAGCGAGGCGAAGGGGCGCAATTGGTCGTCGCTGAGCAGGCCTTCAACGCTCGCCAGCGGATGCCGCGCGCTGACCACGCACAGCCAGTTCAACAACCCCATATCGCGAAAGGTAAAGTGGCTGGCCACCGGCACCGCGCTGGTGGCGCCGATCACAATGTCGGTGCGCTCGTCGGCCAGGGCATCCCACACACCGTTGTACACCTCGTACTCCAGCAGTAATTCCACCTCGGGGAACCGTCGATAGAAATCCAGCACCAATTGCCGGCAGCGCTGGGGTTTGACGATGGAGTCCACCGCCACCTTCAACTGGCCGCTCCAGCCATTGGCCACTTGCTGGCACAAGCGTCGCGTGCCGAGCATTTTCTTCATCACGCCCCGGGCTTCGTCGATAAACAGGCGGCCGGCGGGGGTCAGTTCCACGTCGCGGTGACGCCGCACGAACAGCGGCACCGCCAACCATTCTTCCAGCTGACGCACCGTATAGCTGATGGCCGACGGCACACGGTGCAATTCCTGTGCGGCGGCGCTGAAGCTGCCGTGGCGCGCCACGGCGTCTACCACATCCAGGGAATATTCGGACCACATGATCGGTGCCTTCAAAATTATTGATAGATTAGGCCAATTATTATCGCTTCACATGGAAACTGTCAGCTTCATAATGGGCGCCAGTCAGCAAATAGTTTGATGGCAAGGTCAACAAGGCTTCAATGAAAAATTCGTTTGGTTTTACCTGGTATCTGGCGGGCCTGAGCATGCTCGGTTATCTCGCCATGGACATGTACTTGCCGGCGTTCGGCGCCATGGGCGAACACTTGCAGATCAGCGCGGGCGCGGTCGGCGCCAGCTTGAGCGTCTTCCTCGCCGGGTTTGCGCTGGGGCAGTTGGTGTGGGGGCCGTTGTCCGACCGCCTGGGGCGCAAGCCGATTCTGCTAGCGGGCCTGAGCCTGTTTGTGCTGGGCTGCGCCGGCATGTTTTGGGTCGACAGTGCTGCGCAACTGTTGGCGCTGCGCTTTATCCAGGCGATCGGCGTGTGTTCCGCCGCCGTGAGCTGGCAGGCGCTCGTGATTGATCGCTACCCGGCCGACAAGGCCCATCGCGTGTTCGCCAGCATCATGCCGTTGATGTCGCTGTCGCCGGCCCTGGCGCCACTGTTGGGCGCGCTGGTGTTGAATCACGTAGGCTGGCAGGCGATCTTCGGCGTGTTGCTGGCTGTGTCGCTGGCGCTGCTGTTACCCACCTTATTCCTGCGCAGTGCGCCGAAACGACTGACACAGGCACCGGCGCGCCTGGGGTATGGGCAGTTGCTCAAGTCGCGGGTATTCAGCGGCAACGTAATGATTTTCGCCGCGTGCTCGGCCAGTTTTTTTGCCTGGCTTACAGCGTCCCCGTTCATTCTCGGCGGTATGGGTTACAGCCCCAATGATATTGGCTTGAGCTATGTGGTGCCGACCCTGGCATTCCTGATAGGTGGTTACAGTTGCCGCAGCGCCTTGCAGCATCTGCAGGGTAAAACCTTGCTGCCGTGGCTGCTGCTTGCCTACTGCGTGAGCATGGGGGCGCTGTACCTGGTCGCCACGTTGACCGTGCCGACGCTCACTACCCTGTTGATTCCGTTCTGCCTGATGGCGCTGTGCAACGGTGCCAGTTACCCCATCGTGGTGGCGAACGCGCTGATGCCCTTCGCGGAAAATTCCGGCAAGGCCGCAGCGCTGCAAAACACCCTGCAGTTGGGGTTGTGTTTTGTGAGCAGCCTGCTGGTGTCATCGATGCTCGAACATCCGCTAATGATCACCGTGATCGTGATGCTGGCAACCGCGCCGCTGGCAGTGTTGGGATATTGGCTGGCCCGGCTGAAGACCAATCGTGCCGAGCTGATGACAGAGCTGAACTGAAAGAACACCTGCGTAGCGGCTGCCCCAAAGTCTGCAAACTGTTTAAGCCTGGCACACCGCAGTGTCTGGAGACAGGGCCGCTTCGCGCCCCAGCGCGGGGCAAGCCCGCTCACCACAACTGCGGGGGTGCTGCTTCGCTGTGGTGAGCAGGCTTGTCCTGCGCTGGGCTGCGCAGCGGCCCTAATGGCTGCGAATGCGGTGTGTCCGACTCACAGCAGCACCCGTGATTAAAAGGTGATTTCCATATTCACGGTCGGCGTGGAGGTGCGGCTGCCGCGGCCGCCGTCGACGCCGAATTTGTTATGCCAGTACTCGTAACCTACCCCCAGGTACAGGTTCGGTTTGACGCTCTTGCCCGGTCGCACGGCCACCATCAACGCGGTGCGCATCAGCGCTTCGGCAGCGGTGTCGCGGCCGTGGTAGTCCTCGCCTTTAGCCCCGACGTAATTGATGAACCCTTGGAATTTCGCCCCGTGGTTGGCGATCTCGAATGGGCGCATCCACGTCAGGTTAAGCATGTAGGTGTCGTCGAAGGTGTGGTCGGATTCCTGGGCGCCGGGAATGCCAGTGTGGTTGCGCTCCTTGTAATACAGCAGGCTCAGGTCCAACACGCCGACAGTATTGAATTTCACGGTCGGGCCGAGCACCAGCGCGCGTTTCTTCGCGGAGGCGAAGTTGTTATTTCGGTTGGCGTCGAAGCCCAGGGTCAAGGCGTAATCCTTGACCGCACCCGTGCCCGGCGGCCTGTCGAATACCCGCGAGGCATACAGCTGGTGCCGGTACACCGCGTACACCTCGCTGCCCCCGTGATCGGTGCCCTTTCGTGGGTCGCGGCTGTCGGACAGGAATACATCCAGGTTGAGGAAATTGCTGCCGTATCGGTAGCCACTGGCGTGGGTGAAGCTGTAGATGCGCTTGCTGAATTCATCGGGGTTGTTCGGATTGGTGAACTGCTGGCCGTAGCGAAACCCTACGCTGTTGTTCATCCATTCCACCGCGACAGCCTCCCCGCCGCCCAGCAGAGTGAGTGCGACGGTAGCGCCCTGTAGTGCCTTTTTCATTGTTTTAGTGTCCTTGGCGTTGCGGCTCATCACGGCCGAATGGTTTTTGTAACGCCGGCGGAGGGTATCTTGTCTGGTTGATTGTATACAACTCTATGGACATCCAGTCCAAAGATTGCATACAGTGGCCGCACAACAAAAACAGAGAACCCCTCACCATGACTACCCCGAAGGCGTCACCGCAGCGGCCGGAAGATGAGAATCTTGGCGTCGCGGCCAACATGGCTTACGGCCTGCAGCATGTGCTCACCATGTACGGCGGCATCGTTGCCGTACCGTTGATCGTCGGCCAGGCGGCCGGGTTATCGCCGGCGGATATCGGCCTGTTGATCGCCGCGTCGCTGTTCGCGGGCGGCCTGGCGACCTTGTTGCAAACCCTCGGCCTGCCGTTTTTCGGCTGCCAGCTGCCGTTGGTGCAGGGCGTGTCGTTTGCCGGTGTGGCCACCATGGTGGCGATTGTCGGCAGCGACGGTGCCGGTGGTTTACCGGCGATTCTCGGAGCGGTAATGGCCGCGTCATTGATCGGCCTGTTGATCACCCCGGTGTTCTCGCGGATCACCAAGTTCTTCCCGCCGCTGGTCACCGGTATCGTCATCACCACTATCGGCCTGACCCTGATGCCCGTCGCGGCGCGCTGGGCCATGGGCGGCAACAGCCGCGCGGCGGATTTCGGCAGCATGCCCAATATCGGGTTGGCGGCGTTGACGCTGGTGCTGGTGCTGCTGCTGAGCAAAATCGGCAGCGCGACCATTTCGCGCCTATCGATCCTGCTGGCGATGGTGATCGGCACGCTGATCGCGGTGCTGCTGGGCATGGCCGACTTCTCCAGCGTGACCCAAGGGCCAATGTTCGGCTTCCCCACGCCGTTTCATTTCGGCATGCCAACCTTTCACATCGCTGCGATTATTTCGATGTGTATCGTGGTGATGGTGACCTTGGTGGAAACCTCGGCGGATATCCTCGCCGTGGGTGAAATCATCGACACCAGGGTGGACTCCAAGCGCCTGGGCAACGGCCTGCGCGCCGATATGCTGTCGAGCATGTTCGCGCCGATCTTTGGTTCGTTCACCCAGAGTGCCTTCGCCCAGAACGTCGGCCTGGTGGCGGTCACCGGGGTGAAAAGCCGCTTTGTGGTGGCCACCGGCGGGCTGTTCCTGGTCATTCTCGGCTTGCTGCCGTTCATGGGCCGGGTGATTGCCGCAGTGCCCACGTCGGTGCTGGGCGGCGCCGGGATCGTACTGTTCGGCACGGTGGCGGCCAGTGGAATTCGCACCTTGTCCAAGGTGGATTACCGCAACAATATGAACCTGATCATCGTCGCCACCTCCATCGGTTTCGGCATGATCCCCATCGCCGCGCCAAGCTTCTATGACCACTTCCCCAGCTGGTTCGCGACCATTTTCCATTCGGGGATCAGTTCGTCGGCGATCATGGCGATTCTGCTGAACCTGGCGTTCAACCATTTCACCGCGGGCAACTCGGACCAGCAGTCGGTGTTCGTCGCGGGGACCGAACGCAGCCTGTGCTTCCACGATGTGGCGGCGCTGCGTGATGGGGATTACTTCAGGGGCGGCAAGTTGTTCGATGCCGAGGGCAAAGAGATCCCGGTGACGGCCGAGCCGGCACGGCAGGCATCAAAGCCTGAGACCTCCGAGGTCTGAAGGAGTGGGAGGGCGCGTGCTTCCTCCCACACTGAACTCAACCGGCCTTGAGTGCCGCGCGCGGCACCGCGCACGCCTCATCCAAAAACTTCACCACGGTCCCCATGCACGCCTGGCGTTCTTCCACATGGGGCATGTGGCTGGAGTCCTCAAACAGCGCCCAGCGCACATCGGCGATCTCATCCAGGAACGGCTTGACCACCAGCGGCGTGGCCTCGTCGTGGCGGCCGGAGATCACCAGGGTCGGCACGTTGATCTTCGACAGACGGCCAATCGATTTCCAATCCTTCAGGCTGCCGATCACGTGGAACTCGGTAGGCCCGCTCATGGCGTGATACACCGTCGGGTCTGAATCGACCTGAGCAAAGGTGCGCGCGACCTCTTCCGGCCACGGGTTGACCCGGCACACGTGGTGGTCATAGAAAATCCGCGAAGTGGCGAGGTATTCCGGGTCCTGGTAGGTACCGGCGGCTTCGTGCTTGAGCAGGGTTTCATGCACGCCTTCGGGCAGCAGCTTGCGCAAGCGATTGGCTTCGCTGACCCAGGTGCGCATGCAGGTCGGCGAGTTGGCCGGGATAAACGCCCGCAGGCCCTTGGGCTGGCGGATCGCGTGTTCGCTGCCGAGCATGCCACCCCAGGATTGGCCGAGGATCGCGTAGTTATCGCTGATCTGCAGGTGGTCCAGCAGGTTGTCCAGCTCGGCGAGGAACAGTTCGACGGTCCAGAAGGACGGGTCTTTGCCGGGCAAGTGGGTGGAACGGCCGTTGCCCAATTGATCGTAATGGATTACGGCATGGCCGCTGGCCGCGACGTCCTTGAAGGCGTCGACATAATCATGGGTGCAGCCGGGGCCACCGTGGATAATCACCAGCGGGGTGCGGCCGCTGTTCAGGTCGCCGGTGACGCGGTACCAGGTCTGATAGGCGCCGAACGCCGCATACCCTTCGCGGATTTTTTCGATGAATTCCATTTCGTACCCTGCTCTTGAAAAAAAGGATCAGGGTCACGATAAGCCGCCGGGAAAATTTAGGTAACTAGCAAAACAGCTAGGTTTTACTGGTGGATCAGTCTTCCAGCAGGCGGTAATGGGTGGCGCGCACCACCGCCTGCACGCGGTTTTTGGCCCCCAGTTTGTGCATCGCCGAGGCCAGGTGCAGGGTCACCACAGCCAGTGAACGGCTCAACTGGGTGGCGATTTCAGCCGCAGTCAGCCCTTCGGCGGCCCATTTGAGGCACTCGCGTTCGCGTTTGGTCAGGCGGATATGCGGGTAGCTGCGCAGCTCTTTGCCGAACAACGGATAGGCCGCTTCCTGCAACGCGTGGGTGATCAGGCTGAAATCCGCGAGCGTGTGGTGTGCGTCCCGCAGCACGCTGCGGCTCTTGCCGGTGCGCAGGCCGGTCAACGAGGCGAAGCCGCCCCGTGGCAGGTGGATCGGCACGCTGACGCCGCAGGTGAGCTGCTGGTCGTGAAGGTAGGAGGAGACCGGTGCGTGGCACGGATCGATGACTTTTTTCAGCGGGGTATCGACCTTGACGTCGTAGGACCATACGAACGGTGACACCGTGGCCAGCGCAAGATGCTGCACCGGGTCGATCTGGTAGAACCCTTCGCTGCACCATAAGGCGTGCCAGTCCGATGGGGTGTTGCGCAGTTCGAGCACCGACGGGGTGATCAGGGCGCCATTGGGGTCCATCGGCACCGGGGTGTAGTCGTACACCAGCGCGTCGAAGCCCAATTGCCGGGCGAGGACGAAAGTGTTGTCCATCTGTTCTTCCAGGCTCCTGCCCGGCATCAGACGGTCGTTGAAGGCAGTAAGCTTGGCCAGCATCCGTTCTGCTCCCGATTTCATTTGAATCTCGACTTGCGGCAAGTAGAATGCCACGCCCCGGCGAAGGACTGCCAGGCCAAACCTATAAGAAATACTAGGTTATGGACGCGCGGCATCCTCGGTAGTGTTGGCCTGATAAACGGCCGCTGCCCGCCAGGCCGATACAACACAAGGAATGTATGCATGTGGCGTGAAATTGCCCCCGACCAGCGGTACAACGTGCAAGTCGACGGCCACACACTCGTGGTCTACAGCTTTGGCCAAGGCGATGAGGTGCTTCTATGCCTCAACGGTGGCCCTGGCCTGCCGTGTGACTATTTGCGCGACGCCCATGGCTGGCTCAAGGAGCATAACCTGCGAGTGGTCGCATTCGACCAGCTCGGCACGGGGGCATCAGCCAGACCGACCGATGTTTCCCTGTGGGAAATCGGCCGTTATGTCGAAGAAGTCGAAACCGTGCGCCAAGCCCTGGGCCTGGGCCGTGTGCACCTGCTAGGGCATTCCTGGGGCGGGTGGCTGGGCATCGAGTACGCCATTCATTATCCCGACGCGCTCAAAAGCCTGATCCTGGCAAACACCGTCGGCGATATTCCGCACCTTTCCCAGGAACTGGAGCGCCTGCGTGGCGCGCTGGGCAGCGAAACCGTGGCCATGATGCAACGCCACGAAGCCATGGGCACCCTCGACCACCCGCAGTACCAGGCCGCGATCACCTTGCTCAATTATCGCCACGTGTGCCGCCTGGACGAATGGCCCGAGCCGGTCAAGCGTTCCCTTGGCGACTGGAACATGGGCCCTTACGAAACCATGCAGGGTCCCAATGAGTTTCTCTACGTCGGCAACCTCAAGGATTGGAACCGTATCGCCGAGATGGCCGATTTCAAGATGCCGATGCTGATTACCACCGGCCAGCACGATGAACTGACGCCGGCGTGCGCCATGCGCATGAAAATGGCTGCCCGGCACGCCGAATTGCATGTGTTTCCCAACAGCAGCCATATGCCGTTCTATGAAGAACCCCAGGCGTATTTTCCGGTGCTGCTGGACTTTCTCGCTCGCCACCGAGGCTGACGCATGAACCTGGCGCGTTACCGTTTCGTCCTGTTCCGACCGTTGCAACTGCTGCCGGTACTGTTCGGCATCAGTGTGATTACGTTCGTGCTGGTGCGATCGATCCCCGGCGACCCGGCGCGGGCGCTGCTGGGATCGCGCAGTACGCCCGATGCACTGTTGAAAATCCGCGCCCAATACGGTCTCGACCAGCCGCTGTGGCTGCAGTACTTCTACTTCCTGAAAAACCTGCTCAAGGGCGACCTGGGTCAATCGCTGTTGTACAAGGTCGATGCACTGAAGCTGATCGTCACCCGTATCGAGCCGACCCTGATGTTGGTGCTCGGCAGCGTGTTGCTGGCGCTGCTGATCGCGCTGCCCCTGGCCACACTGGCCGCGCGCCACAAAGGCGGCTGGGCGGATAACCTGGTCCGTGTCTTCACCACCGTCGGCCTGGGCATGCCGGCGTTCTGGCTGGGCTTGATGCTGATCCTGCTGCTCAGCGTGCAATGGGGCCTGTTCCCGGTGTCCGGGTATGGCCGCACCTGGCTGGACAAGGCGCACCACATGGTGCTGCCGTGCCTGACCATCGCCCTGGCGCTGTCGGCGGTACTGGTACGTAACCTGCGCGCGAGCATGCTGATGGAACTGCAGGCCGATCACGTCACCGCCGCCCGTGCGCGCGGGCTGTCGGAAGCCGAGGTGTTTCGCCGGCACGTATTGCCCAACTCCCTGGTCCCGGCGGTCAACCTGCTGGCGGTGAATATCGGCTGGTTGATCAGCGGCACGGTGGTCATCGAAAGCCTGTTTGCTATCCCCGGCATTGGTCAGTTGCTGGTGCGCGGCATCTTTACCCGCGACTACATGGTGGTGCAGGGCGTGGCGATGGTGTTGGCGTGCGCCACGGTGCTGGTCAACTTCATCGCCGATGTGGTGACGGTGGCGCTCGACCCGCGAGTGAAGATGCAATGAGCACTCGACCCTTGGTTGCGCCCTGGCGCCTGCGCCTGCGACTCGGTTTACGCAACGGCCGGCTCACGGCGGCGTGGGGGCTGCTGATCCTGCTGGCGTGGCTCGGCCTGGCCTTGTTCGCGCCGTGGATCGCGCCGTATGACCCGATTGCGCAGAACACCGACCTGAGCCTGCTGGCCCCCAGCCTTGCCCATCCATTCGGCACGGATAACTACGGCCGAGACATCCTTTCGAGGGTGATCTGGGGGGCGCGCATCGACCTGCAACTGGCGGTGGTCGGGGTAATCTTCCCGTTTATCATCGGCACGTTTATCGGCGCGGTCTCAGGCTATATCGGCGGGCGTTTCGACAGCGTGTGCATGCGCGTGATCGACGTAATCCTGGCGTTCCCGTTTCTGGTGCTGATGCTGGCGATCATGGCCATCCTCGGCCCAGGCTTGAAGAGTTTCTATATCGCCATGGCGCTGGTGGGCTGGGTGTCGTATGCGCGGCTGATCCGCTCGCAGATCCTGGTGCTCAAGGAAAGCGACTTCGCCCTGGCCGCCAAGAGCCTGGGCTTCGGCCACGGGCGCATCCTGTTTCGACACCTGCTGCCCAATGCAATGTTCGGCTCGATTGTGTTTTCCATGTCCGATGCGGTGTTGGTGCTGCTCAATGGCGCGGCCGTGAGCTACCTGGGCCTGGGCGTGCAACCGCCGACCGCCGAGTGGGGCACCATGGTCGCCGAGGGCCAGGCGTTTATCACCACGGCCTGGTGGATCTGCACCTTTCCCGGCCTGGCCATCGTCACGCTGGCCATGGGCTTCAGCCTGCTGGCCGATGGCGTGGCGCAAGTACTCGGAGACCGCACATGAGCCTGTTGCAAGTGCGCGACCTGAGCGTGATCGCCCACAATGCCGGGCGTGACGTGACCCTGGTGGACCGTGTGTCGTTCGACCTGGCCGAAGGCGAGATCCTCGGCCTGGTGGGCGAAAGCGGCTCGGGCAAGACCATGGCCTGCCGTGGCCTGATTCGCCTGCTGCCATCGCCCAACCTGCGTGTGCAGGGTGGCGCGGTGCGCCTGGCCGGCCAGGACCTGCTCAGCCTCGACGCCGCCGGCATGCGTGCGGTGCGTGGCGGGCAACTGGGGATGATTTTCCAGAACCCCAGCAGCCACCTGGACCCCTTGATGCGCATCGGCGAGCAGATCGCCGAGGGCATTCGCCTGCATCAAGGCGCATCGAAAAAGGATGCGCGTCTGCAGGCCGTCGAGGTGCTGCGCCAGGTCGGCATTCCCGACCCTCAAGCGCGCGCCGACAACTATCCCCACGAGTTTTCCGGCGGCATGCGCCAGCGCGCGATGATCGCCGTGGCGCTGGGCTGCAACCCCAAGGTACTGATCGCCGACGAGCCGACCACCGCCCTGGACGTGACCGTGCAGGCACAAATCCTGCGCCTGCTGCTGGACCTGCGCGACCAGCGCGGCCTGTCGATCATCATGATCACTCACGACCTTGGCGTGGTGGCGCAGACCTGCGATTCCATCGCGGTGATGTATGCCGGGCGTCTGTGCGAGCATGCGAGCAAGCACGAGGTGCTGGCGCATCCGCAGCATCCGTACACCGCCGGCCTGATCGACTGCCAGCCGGCCCACAGCAGCGGCCACGCCTTGCTGCGCACCATCCCCGGCCAGCCGCCATTGCTTGATGCATTACCCGCCGGCTGCCGCTTCAACCCGCGTTGCCCGCAGGTTGGCGCGTTGTGCACCGAGCGCTTGCCTGAAGGCGCGCGGGTGGCTTGTCACTATCCGTTGGGAGTGCGCCCATGAGCCTGTTGCAGATCAAGGACCTGGAGGTACGTTTTGCCGCGTCCGGCAGTGGCTTGTTCGGCCTGAACAAACAGTGGGTGAGGGCGGTGAACGGTGTATCGCTGAACCTCGCAGCAGGCCAAACCCTTGGGTTGGTGGGCGAGTCCGGCAGCGGCAAAAGCACCCTCGGGCGGGCGATTCTGCATCTGAACCCGATCAGTACCGGGCAGGTGCTGTTCGATGGCGTCGACATGGCCCAAGGCAGCGCCATCGACATCGCGCGCCTGCGCCATGAAACGGCAATGATTTTTCAGGACCCGTACGCCGCGTTGAATCCGCGCCATACCATCGGCGAAACCATCGCCGAAGTCTTGCGCGTGCAGCGCAAAGTCGGCTCGGACCACATTCCCGCCCGGGTCAACGAACTGCTCGATCTGGTGGGCCTGCGCCCTGAGCTGGCCACGCGCAAACCCAGTGCCCTCAGTGGTGGCCAGTGCCAGCGCGTCGGCATTGCCCGGGCCCTGGCGGTAGAGCCGCGCCTGATCGTCGCCGATGAATGCGTGGCGGCGCTGGATGTATCGATTCAGGGCCAGATCATCAATCTGCTGCTGAAACTGCAACAGCGCATGAACCTGGCGATCCTGTTTATCGCCCATGACCTGGCCATCGTGCGGCGCCTGTGCGACCGCGTGGCGGTGATGTACCTGGGCAAGATCGTCGAGGAAGGCCCGGTGGAAGCGGTGTTCACGTCGCCGCGCCATCCGTACACGGCAGCCTTGATCGAGGCGATCCCGCAGATCGACCCGCAGCGGCCATTGCCGGCCGAACCCCTGCCGGGCGAGCCGCCAAGCCCGCTGAATTTACCGACCGGCTGTGCCTTCCACCCGCGTTGCCGGCATGCGCGGGCAATGTGTTCCGTAGCGTTGCCGCCTACCCACCACCTGCACGAGCACCGGTACAGTTGCGTGCTTGAAACGCCTTTGCTTTAACCCTCTGCCATTCATGAACAAGGAGTTATGACATGCAATCCCGCCACTTGAAGTTACTCGCCGCCGCCACGCTGACCGCCTGGTCGCTGACCGCCGGTTTCGCCCAGGCCGCCGGTGTACTCACCATCGGTTGCCGTGAAGACAGCACCACGTTCGACCCGATCAAAAGCGCGCAGAACCGCGATACCTGGGTGTTTGCCAACGTCTACGACACCCTGGTGCGCGTAGACAACCTGGGCACCAAGATGGAACCGGGCCTGGCTGAAAGCTGGGAGATATCCAAGGACGGCCTGACCTATACCTTCAAGCTGCGTGACGCGAAATTCTCCGATGGCTCGCCGATCACCGCCGCCGACGCCGCTTTCAGCCTGTTGCGCATCCGCGACAACAAGGCTTCGCTGTGGGCTGACCCGTTCAGCCTGATCAACACGGCCACGGCCGCCGACCCGAAAACCCTGGTGGTCACGCTCAAGACCCCGGCGGTGGCCTTCCTCTCCCAACTTGCTTCGCCGACGGTGTCGATCCTGTCCGAAAAAGCCATGACCTCCATGGGCGAAGACGCCTACTCGGAAAACCCGGTGACGTCCGGTGCGTTTACGGTAGAAGAGTGGCGCAAGGGCGATCGGGTGATCCTCAAGAAGAACCCGAACTTCTGGCAGGCTCAAAAGGTAAGCCTGGACGGTGTGGAGTGGGTCTCGGTGACCGACGACAACACCCGTATGCGCATGGTGCAGAACGACGAACTCGATACCGCGATCTTCGTGCCGTTTTCTCGAGTTGAAGAGTTGAAGAAAGACAAAAACGTGGTGGTCCACGCCGACCCGTCCACCCGTGAAGATCACTTGTTGATCAACCATGCCCACAGCCTGTTGGCCAAACCCGAAGTGCGCCAGGCGCTGGACATGGCCATCGATAAGCAATCGCTGGTCAAAACCGTCACGTACGGCCAGGGCACCGTGGCTTATTCCTACATCCCGAAAGGCTCGCTGTACCACTACCCCAATAACCTGCAGCGCCCGTATGACCCCACCGCCGCCAAAAAGCTGCTGGAACAGGCCGGCGCCAAGGACTTGAAACTCAACTATGTGGTCAATGCCGGCAACGAAGCCGATGAGCAGATCGCGGTGATTATCAAGGACCAGTTGGCCAAGGTCGGCGTGACCGCCAACCTGCAGAAGGTCGACCCGACCCAGAGCTGGCAGATGCTGGTGGACGGTGAATACGACATTTCGGTGATGTACTGGACCAACGACATCCTCGACCCGGACCAGAAGACCACCTTCGTGCTGGGCCACGACACCAACCAGAACTATATGACCCGCTACAAGAACGACAAGGTCAAGGACCTGGTCGCCGCAGCCCGCATCGAAGCCGACCCGGCCAAGCGTGAGCAGATGTACGTGGAACTGCAGAAACTGGCCAAGCAGGATGTGAACTGGATCGACCTGTACTACAGCCCTTACATCAATATCTCACGCAAGAATGTGAGCAACTTCCTGCAAAACCCGCTGGGCCGTTTCACCCTGGAAGAAGTCGTGAAAAACTAAGCATTCGGCAACCGCGCAATACAAGTGTGGGAGGGGGCTTGCCCCTCCCACATTTTGTTCCAGTTGTGTCAGTTGTTACTGGGCATCGAATGCCTGCCCATTCACGCCGGCACTGTCCGGCCCCATCAAGTACAGGTACACCGGCATGATCTCTTCCGGTGCCGGCCTTTCCATCGGGTTTTCCCCTGGATAGGCCTGGGCACGCATGCTGGTGCGGGTGCCGCCTGGGTTGACGCTGTTGGCGCGTACCGCCGCCACATCCTCCAGTTCGTCGGCCAGGGTCTGCATCAGGCCTTCAGTGGCAAACTTGGACACGCCATACGCGCCCCAGTACGCGCGGCCTTTGCGCCCGACGCTGCTGGAGGTGAACACCACTGACGCATCCTGGGACAGTTTGAGCAATGGGAGCAAGGTGCTGGTCAGCATAAACATCGCATTGACGTTCACATGCATCACACGCATGAAGTTCTCGCCGGACAACTGCTCGATCGGCGTGCGGGGGCCGATGATCGAGGCGTTGTGCAGCAGGCCGTCGAGGTGGCCGAATTCTTTCTCGATCATCGCCGCCAACTCATCGTATTGATGGGGCAGGGCGGTTTCCAGGTTGAACGGGATCACCACCGGTTGCGGGTGGCCGGCGGCTTCGATTTCGTCATACACCTGGGCCAGGTTGGCTTCGGTCTTGCCCAGCAACAGCACGGTGGCGCCGTGGGCGGCATAGGTTTTCGCCGCTGCCGCGCCAATCCCGCGACCGGCGCCGGTCACCAGGATGACCCGGCCTTTGAGCAGTTCTGGACGTGCGGAGTAATCAAACATAAATAGCCTCGACAGAATTCAACATGTTTCAGCACAAAACTTGAGACCGGTGGAGATACCCTGTGGGAGGGGGAGCTTCATAGGTCAGCTGGATCGGTGAGCCATCAGCAACTGCATAGTGCGTTATCCAGCACCTTGCGCAGTTCCAGTGGGTGATCCACCACCACATCCGCGCCCCAATGATGTGGGTTGTCGTCCGGGTGGATATAGCCATAGGTGACCGCCGCCGTGCGCGTGCCGGCGTCGCGGCCGGATTCGATATCGCGCAGGTCGTCGCCCACGAACAGCACGCTGGCCGGGTCGAGGTCGAGCATCTTGCACGCCAGGATCAGCGGCTCCGGGTCCGGTTTGCTGTTCTTTACATGGTCCGGGCAGATCAGCAGCGCAGAACGCTCGGCCAGGCCCAGTTGCTGCATGATCGGCTCGGCAAAGCGCACCGGCTTGTTGGTGACCACGCCCCAGATCAGGTTGGCCTTCTCGATGTCCGCCAGCAGCTCGCTCATACCGTCGAACAGCTTGCTATGGACCGCGCAGCCCTTGAGGTAGCGCTCAAGGAATTCCTGGCGCAGCTCCTCGAAACCCGGCGACTCCGGGTCCATCGAGAACGTCACCGCGACCATCGCCCGCGCACCGCCGGAGATTTCGTCGCGAATGTGCTGGTCGTTGATCGGCGCCAGGCCCCGATCGGCGCGCATGGCCTGGCAGATGGCGATAAAGTCCGGCGCCGTGTCCAGCAGGGTGCCGTCCATATCGAAGAGAACCGCTCGCAGCTTCACAGGCTTACTCCTCGCGCAGGGTCTGGATCATGTAATTGACGTCGACGTCGTTGGCCAGCTTGTAGTGCTTGGTCAGCGGGTTGTAGGTCAGGCCGATGATGTCCTTGACGGTCAGCCCGGCCTGGCGGCTCCAGGCCCCCAGCTCGGAAGGGCGGATGAATTTCTTGAAGTCGTGGGTGCCGCGCGGCAACAGCTTCATGATGTACTCGGCGCCGATGATCGCGAACAGGTACGCCTTGGGGTTGCGGTTGATGGTGGAGAAAAACACCTGGCCGCCCGGCTTGACCATACGGAAGCACGCGCGGATCACCGAGGACGGGTCCGGCACGTGTTCGAGCATCTCCAGGCACGTGACCACGTCGAACTGCCCGGGCATTTCCTCGGCCAGGGCTTCGGCGGTGATCTGGCGGTATTCAACGCTCACGCCGGACTCCAACTGGTGCAGCTGGGCCACGGCCAGTGGCGCTTCGCCCATGTCGATGCCCATCACCGTGGCGCCGCGCTGGGCCATGGCTTCGCTGAGGATGCCGCCGCCGCAGCCGACGTCCAGCACCTTCTTGCCGGCCAGATTGACGCGTTCGTCAATCCAGTTGACTCGCAGCGGGTTGATGTCGTGCAGCGGTTTGAACTCGCTTTCGCGGTCCCACCAGCGGTGGGCCAGGGCTTCGAATTTGGCGATTTCGGCGTGATCGACGTTGCTCATGGTGCATCCTCTGAATCTGATAAATCGGTTGGTCGGTGCTGAACGCGCGGGTTCAACACCGTCGTTATTCGTGCTGCCCGCTGATGCGCCGGCCCCAGGCGATGGCCGTGGCGGTCAACTGTTGCTCATCCATGCGGGTCAATTGCCGGTCGTCGAGCAACTGCTTGCCGGCGACCCAAAGGTGTTTCACGCTGTCACGTCCGGTGGCATATATAAGCTGTGAGACCGGATCGTAGATCGGTTGTTGCGCCAGCCCCGACAGATCGAAGGCGACGATGTCCGCCGCCTTGCCCACTTCCAGCGAGCCGATCTCATTTTCCAGGCCCATGGCGCGCGCACCATTGAGCGTAGCCATGCGCAGCGCGCGATGCGCATCCAGAGCGGTGGCCGAACCGGCGACGGCCTTGGCCAGCATCGCGGCGGTGCGGGTTTCGCCGAGCAAGTCCAAGTCGTTGTTGCTGGCGGCGCCGTCGGTGCCCAGGGCCACATTAACGCCAGCCTGCCACAGACGTTCCACCGGGCAGAAGCCACTGGCCAGTTTCAGGTTCGACTCGGGGCAATGAATCACGCTGGTATTGCTTTCTACCAGCAAAACCAGGTCGTCCTCGCTGATTTGGGTCATATGAACGGCCTGGAAGCGCGGCCCCAGCAGCCCCAGGCGACCCAGACGTGCCAACGGTCGCTCGCCGGTCTTTTCGACGGCTTGCTGCACCTCGAAGGCGGTTTCGTGGACATGCATATGGATGGCGGCGTCGAGTTCTTCGGCGATGACCCGGATTTTCTCCAGGTTGGCGTCGCAGACGGTGTAGGGCGCATGGGGGCCGAAGGTGATCTTGATGCGCGGGTGGTGCTTGAGGTCGCCGAACAGCTCGATGCCCTGGCGGATCGCTTCATCGGCGCTGCCGGCGCCGGGGATCGGGAAGTCGAGGATCGGAATCGCGATCTGTGCGCGCATGCCGCTGTTGTGCACGCAGTCGCTGGCGACCTTGGGGTAGAAGTACATGTCGGAGAAACAGCTGATGCCGCCTTTGAGCTGTTCGGCGATCGCCAGGTCGGTGCCGTCGCGTACGAAGGCCTCGTCAACCCACTTGGCCTCGGCGGGCCAGATGTGTTTTTCCAGCCAGGTCATCAGCGGCAGGTCGTCGGCCAGGCCGCGAAACAGGCTCATCGCCGCGTGCCCGTGGGCATTGATCAAGCCGGGGCTGAGCAGCATGCCCGGCAGCTCGCGCACCTCGGTGGCCTGCAGCTTCAGTGCCGCCGCCCGCGGGCCGATAAAGGCAATGCGCCCGTCGCGAATCCCCAGGCCATGTTCCTTGAGTACCACGCCGGCCGGCTCCACAGGCACCAGCCAGGTCGGCAGCAGCAAGATGTCGAGCGGGGCGGCAGTGGCGGTCATCGCGGGCTTCTTCCTGGGCAGCTATAAAAGAAGCGCGAAGTATACCCGAGCGTCCTGGCTGGCGGATCGCTATAATCGGCGGCTTTTGTTCATGAGTGCGGAGTAAGGGATGCGCGATCGACTGTTGGCAGCGGAGAAAGTGAAGGCCATCGATTGGCGCGACGGCACGCTGCACCTGCTCGACCAACGTGCCTTGCCGTCCCGGGAGAGTTGGATAGCCTGCGCCACGGTGGATGAAGTGGCGCAGGCCATTCGCGCGATGGTCGTGCGTGGCGCGGCAGCCATCGGTATCAGCGCCGCCTATGGCCTGGTGCTCGCCGCTCGGGCACGCATCGCCGAGGGCGGTGACTGGCAGGCCGGTTGGGAAGAAGACTACGCACTGCTCGCCGATACCCGTCCAACCGCGTCGAACCTGTTCTGGGCCCTCAAGTGCATGCGCGAGCGCCTCGACCGTCTCAAGCCGCACGCCGATCCGCTGGTTGCGCTGGAAGCCGAGGCCGTCGCGATTCACGAGAGTGACCGCGAGGCCAACCTCACCATGGCGCAATTGGGCGTCGAACTGATCCGCAGGCACCAGGGCAATGCCCAGGCCATTCTGACCCACGGCAACGCGGGCGCGCTGGCTACCGGCGGGGTCGGCACGGCGTTGGGAGTGATCCGCGGTGCCTTCCTGGAAGGCATGGTCGAGCAGGTTTATGTCAATGAAACGCGCCCGTGGCTGCAAGGCTCGCGCCTGAGCGCCTGGGAGTTGGCTGGCGAAGGCATCCCGGTACTGGTGAATGCCGACTCGGCCGGCGCGCATATCCTCAAGACCAAAGGGGTGACCTGGGTGATCGTGGGTGCCGACTGCATCGCCGCCAACGGTGATGTGATCGGCAAGATCGGCACCTATCAACTGGCGGTCTGCGCCATGCACCACGGCGTGCGTTTCATGGTGGTGGCGCCGAGTTCAACCCTGGACCTGATGATGGCTACCGGCGATGACGTTGCGCTGGAGCAGCGCGATGCTGGCGAGTTGCTGGAGGTGGCGGGGCAGCGCCTGGATGTGGGGGCCTACAACCCGGTGTTCGACGTGACCCCAGCCGACCTGATCGATGTGATCGTGACCGAAAAAGGCATCGTCGAGCGGCCGGATACCGCGAAATTGGCCAAGTTGATGTGCCGTAAGCGGCTGCACTGAAGTTTGTGTGGGGGCTGAAATGGTCATCGGGGGCAAGCCCCCTCCCACATTTGACGGTGTTCACTCTTCAAGTGTGGGAGGGGGCTTGCCCCCGATTGGCCCTGAAAGTCAATAAAACCCTCGGATCCGCCCTCGAAAAACACCACCACCCCACCTCTGAGCCCCTCTCGTCGCCCTCAAGCCTGTCATCCGTCAACTTACTATGCTCCATGCCCATCAAGGGGATAGGTGCGTGGCGGCGATTGTGATAACATCCGGCGGTTTCCAAGGCCACCCCGAGGGGTGACCTATAACGTGCAGATCCGTGTCATAACTCGTTGATTTGTCGTAAGTCGTTGCCAGCACTCTGCCGGCAGCGGCGAGCTTCGTTCGTCCCGAATGGATGTGACGAAGTTTCACCCGAAAAAGGAATCAGGCTTCTCATGGGCGAACTGGCCAAAGAAATCCTCCCGGTCAATATCGAAGACGAGCTGAAACAGTCCTACCTCGACTACGCGATGAGCGTGATTGTCGGTCGAGCACTGCCTGATGCGCGCGATGGCTTGAAGCCCGTGCACCGGCGTGTGCTGTTCGCGATGAGCGAGCTGGGTAACGACTGGAACAAGCCGTACAAGAAATCTGCCCGTGTTGTCGGTGACGTGATCGGTAAGTATCACCCTCACGGCGACACTGCGGTGTACGACACCATCGTACGTATGGCCCAGCCGTTTTCCCTGCGCTACCTGCTGGTAGACGGCCAGGGCAACTTCGGTTCGGTCGACGGCGACAACGCCGCGGCCATGCGATACACCGAAGTGCGCATGACCAAGCTGGCGCACGAGCTGCTGGCCGACCTGCATAAAGAAACCGTGGACTGGGTGCCGAACTACGACGGCACCGAAATGATCCCGGCCGTCATGCCCACCAAGATCCCCAACCTGCTGGTCAACGGCTCCAGCGGTATCGCCGTGGGCATGGCCACCAACATCCCGCCGCACAACCTCGGTGAAGTCATCGACGGTTGCCTGGCCCTCATCGACAACCCTGAGCTGACCGTCGATGAGCTGATGCAATACATCCCCGGCCCGGACTTCCCGACCGCCGCGATCATCAACGGCCGCGCCGGTATCATCGAAGCCTACCGCACCGGTCGCGGGCGCATTTACATGCGCGCCCGCTCGATCATCGAAGACATCGACAAGGTCGGTGGCCGCCAGCAGATCGTCATTACCGAACTCCCATACCAGTTGAACAAGGCGCGCCTGATCGAGAAGATCGCCGAGCTGGTCAAGGAGAAGAAGCTCGAAGGCATCACCGAGCTGCGCGACGAGTCCGACAAGGACGGTATGCGCGTCGTGATCGAGCTGCGTCGCGGCGAAGTGCCGGAGGTGATCCTCAACAACCTCTACGCCCAGACCCAGCTGCAGAGCGTGTTTGGTATCAACGTGGTGGCCCTGATCGACGGTCGCCCGCGCATCCTGAACCTCAAGGATCTGCTGGAAGCCTTCGTGCGTCACCGTCGCGAAGTGGTCACCCGCCGTACCGTGTTTGAACTGCGCAAGGCCCGCGAGCGCGGCCACATCCTGGAAGGCCAGGCGGTTGCGCTGTCGAACATCGACCCGGTGATCGCCCTGATCAAAGCCTCGCCAACCCCGTCGGAAGCCAAGGAAGCGCTGATCAGCACGCCCTGGGAATCCAGCGCGGTTGTCGCGATGGTTGAACGTGCCGGTGCTGATTCCTGCCGTCCGGAGACCCTGGACCCGCAATACGGTCTGCGCGAAGGCAAGTACTTCCTCTCGCCGGAACAGGCCCAGGCGATCCTGGAGCTGCGTCTGCATCGCCTCACCGGTCTGGAACACGAGAAGCTGCTGGCCGAGTACCAGGAAATCCTCAACCAGATCGGCGAGTTGATCCGCATCCTCAGCAGCGCCGTGCGCCTGATGGAAGTGATCCGCGAAGAACTGGAAGTGATCCGCGCCGAATACGGCGACGTGCGCCGCACCGAGATCCTCGATGCGCGCCTCGACCTGACCCTGGGTGACATGATCCCGGAAGAAGAGCGCGTGGTGACCATCTCCCACGGCGGCTATGCCAAGACCCAACCGTTGGCGGCCTACCAGGCCCAGCGTCGTGGCGGTAAAGGTAAATCGGCTACCGGCGTGAAGGACGAGGACTACATCGCTCACCTGTTGGTCGCCAACAGCCACACCACGCTGCTGCTGTTCTCCAGCAAGGGCAAGGTGTACTGGCTCAAGACCTACGAGATCCCGGAGGCCTCCCGTGCCGCCCGTGGTCGCCCATTGGTCAACCTGCTGCCGCTGGACAGTGATGAGTACATCACCACCATGCTGCCGGTCGAGGAATACACCGAAGGTCACTTCATCTTCATGGCCACCGCCAAGGGCACTGTGAAGAAGACCCCGCTGGAATCCTTCAGCCGTCAGCGCAGCGTGGGCCTGATCGCCCTGGAGCTGGACGAAGGCGACGTGCTGATCTCGGCCGCCATCACCGATGGCGAACGTGAAGTCATGCTGTTCTCCGACGGCGGCAAGGTCACTCGCTTCAAGGAATCCGACGTTCGCGCCATGGGCCGTACCGCTCGCGGTGTGCGCGGCATGCGTCTGCCGGAAGGGCAGAAGCTGATTTCGATGCTGATCCCGGAAGAAGGCAGCCAGATCCTCACCGCTTCCGAGCGTGGTTATGGCAAGCGCACCGCCATCAGCGAGTTCCCGGAGTACAAGCGTGGCGGCCAGGGCGTGATCGCCATGGTCAGCAACGATCGCAACGGCCGTCTGGTCGGCGCGGTGCAGGTGCTCGACGGCGAGGAAATCATGCTGATTTCCGACCAGGGCACCCTGGTCCGTACCCGCGTGGCCGAAGTGTCGAGCCTGGGCCGTAATACCCAGGGCGTTACCTTGATCAAGCTGGCCAAGGACGAAAAACTGGTAGGCCTGGAACGCGTCCAGGAACCATCGGAAGTCGAAGGCGAAGAGCTGGAAGGTGAGGAGTTCGAAGGCGAGGTGATCGCAACGGGCGATGACACCGTCGACGAGCCAACCCTCGACGCTGCCGCAGACGAAGAAGAACCGCAGGAATAAGCGGACACATAGGGGGCGGATGAAGATTCGCCCCCTTGTTGTTTGTCCCTTATGAAATAACACGTCCTTTGGCTGGACGCGGTCAATGTGGGAGCTGGCTCGCCTGCGCTGGTGGCGCCGCGGTACCACTGCGCTACCGAGGTGCCCTTATCGCAGGCAAGCCAGCTCCCACAAGGGTTCGCTCCGGAGAAAGGTTGTTACCGAACATGATTGCAGCCCCACCAGATCAGAGTGAGATTGGATGTGAGCAAGAGAGCCTATAACTTCTGTGCCGGTCCCGCGGCGCTTCCTGAAGCAGTCCTGCAGCGCGCGCAGGGTGAACTCCTCGACTGGCATGGAAAAGGCCTCTCCGTGATGGAAATGAGCCATCGCAGCGATGAGTTCGTGTCCATCGCCACCAAGGCCGAGCAGGATCTGCGCGACTTGCTCGACATTCCATCCAACTACAAAGTGCTGTTCCTGCAAGGCGGTGCCAGCCAGCAATTCGCCCAGATCCCGCTGAACCTGCTGCCGGAAGACGGCACTGCGGACTACATCGACACCGGCATCTGGGGGCAGAAAGCGATTGAGGAGGCCTCGCGCTACGGCCACGTCAATGTGGCGGGCACCGCCAAGCCTTACGATTATTTCGCCATTCCCGGCCAGAACGAGTGGAAGCTGTCGAAAGACGCGGCGTACGTGCACTACGTCGCGAACGAAACCATCGGCGGCCTTGAATTCGACTGGGTACCGCAAGTGGGTGACGTTCCGCTGGTGTGCGACATGTCCTCGGACATTCTCTCGCGTCCCATCGACGTGTCGCGCTACGGCATGATCTACGCCGGGGCCCAGAAGAACATCGGCCCGAGCGGCATTCTGGTCAACATTATCCGCGAAGACCTGCTGGGCCGCGCCCGGTCGGTCTGCCCGACCATGCTTAACTACAAGGTCGCGGCCGATAACGGCTCGATGTACAACACCCCGCCGGCCTTCGCCTGGTACCTCTCCGGCCTGGTGTTCGAGTGGCTCAAGGAGCAGGGCGGCGTGGCGGCCATGGGCAAGCTTAATGAAGTGAAGAAGCGCACCCTGTACGACTTCATCGACGCCAGTGGCCTCTACAGCAATCCGATCAACAAAACCGATCGCTCGTGGATGAACGTGCCATTCCGCCTGGCCGACGATCGCCTGGACAAGCCGTTCCTGGCCGGCGCGGACGAGCGCGGTCTGCTCAACCTCAAGGGTCACCGTTCGGTGGGCGGCATGCGCGCCTCCATCTACAACGCTGTCGACATCAACGCGATCAACGCGCTGGTGGCCTACATGGCAGAGTTCGAAAAGGAACACGGCTAATGTCTGAACAAGAACTCAAGGCCCTGCGCGTGCGCATTGACAGCCTGGACGAGAAAGTCCTGGAGCTGATCAGTGAGCGCGCGCGGTGCGCCCAGGAAGTGGCGCGGGTGAAGATGGCGTCCCTGGCGGAAGGCGAAGTGCCGGTGTTCTACCGGCCGGAGCGCGAAGCCCAGGTGCTCAAGCGTGTGATGGAGCGCAACAAAGGGCCGCTGGGTAACGAAGAGATGGCGCGGTTGTTCCGTGAAATCATGTCCTCGTGCCTGGCCCTGGAGCAGCCGCTGAAAGTGGCCTACCTCGGTCCCGAGGGCACCTTCACCCAGGCGGCGGCCATGAAGCACTTCGGCCACGCAGTGATCAGCAAGCCAATGGCGGCGATCGACGAAGTGTTCCGTGAAGTGGCGGCCGGTGCGGTGAATTTCGGCGTGGTGCCGGTGGAAAATTCCACCGAAGGCGCGGTCAACCACACGCTGGACAGCTTCCTCGAGCACGACATGGTGATCTGCGGCGAAGTCGAGCTGCGTATCCACCATCACCTGCTGGTGGGCGAGAACACCAAGACCGACAGCATCAGCCGCATCTATTCCCATGCCCAGTCCCTGGCTCAGTGCCGCAAGTGGCTGGACGCCCACTACCCGAATGTCGAGCGTGTGGCGGTGTCCAGCAACGCCGAGGCGGCCAAGCGGGTCAAGGGCGAGTGGAACTCGGCGGCGATCGCCGGTGACATGGCGGCGGGCCTGTATGGCCTGACGCGCCTGGCCGAAAAAATCGAGGACCGCCCGGACAACTCCACGCGCTTTTTGATGATCGGTAACCAGGAAGTGCCGCCGACCGGCGACGACAAGACCTCGATCATCGTTTCCATGAGCAACAAGCCTGGCGCGCTGCATGAGCTGCTGGTGCCGTTCCATGACAATGGGATCGACCTGACGCGTATCGAGACTCGACCTTCGCGCAGCGGTAAATGGACCTACGTGTTCTTTATCGATTTCGTCGGCCATCACCGCGACCCGCTGGTCAAGGGCGTGCTCGAGAAAATCAGTCAGGAAGCCGTGGCACTCAAGGTGCTGGGCTCTTACCCGAAAGCGGTTTTGTGAGGCGTTAACATGAGTGGCAACTTCCTCGCCCTGGCGCAGCCGGGCGTGCAACAACTGTCGCCTTACGTTCCGGGCAAGCCGGTGGACGAGCTGGCGCGTGAGTTGAATCTGGACCCGGCGAGCATCGTCAAGCTGGCCAGTAACGAGAACCCCCTGGGCCCGAGCCCGAAGGTACTGGCGGCGATTCGTGAAGAACTGGCCGAGCTGACCCGCTATCCGGATGGCAACGGCTTCGCGCTCAAGTCCCTGTTGGCGGAACAATGCCGGGTGGAGCTGAACCAGGTGACCCTGGGCAATGGCTCCAATGACATTCTGGAGTTGGTCGGCCGCGCTTACCTGGCGCCCGGCTTGAACGCAGTGTTCAGCGAGCATGCATTTGCGGTCTACCCGATCGTGACCCAGGCTGTCGGCGCCGAGGCGCGGGTGATTGCGGCCAAGGAGTGGGGGCATGACCTGCCGGCCATGCTGGCGGCTATCGATGCGCAGACCCGCGTGGTCTTCATCGCGAATCCAAACAACCCGACCGGCACCTGGTTTGGTGCCGAGGCCTTGAATGACTTCCTGCAGGACGTGCCCGAGCATGTGCTGGTGGTGCTGGACGAGGCCTACATCGAGTACGCCGAAGGCAGCGACCTGCCGGATGGCCTGGATTTCCTCGCCGCGTATCCGAACCTGCTGGTGTCGCGTACGTTTTCCAAGGCCTATGGCCTGGCGTCGCTGCGGGTGGGCTATGGCTTGTCGAGCGCGGTGGTCGCCGATGTGCTTAACCGGGTGCGCCAACCGTTCAACGTCAACAGCCTGGCCCTGGCCGCGGCCTGTGCGGCGGTCAAGGATGCCGACTACCTGGAGGAAAGCCGTCGCCTCAACGAGCGTGGTATGCAGCAGTTGCAGGACGGTTTCCGTGAGTTGGGCCTGGGTTGGATCCCGTCCAAGGGCAATTTCATTTGCGTCGACCTCGGCCAGGTAGCCGCGCCGGTATTCCAGGGGTTGCTGCGCGAAGGCGTGATCGTGCGCCCGGTGGCCAATTACGGCATGCCGAACCACCTGCGAGTCACCATCGGTCTGCCGGCTGAAAACAGCCGCTTCCTGGAGGCGCTGGCCAAGGTTCTGGCTCGTGGTTGATGTCACTGCATTGCAACCTGTTGTGCCTATGATCGGTCGCCTGGTGGTGGTCGGCCTGGGGTTGATCGGGGGTTCATTCGCCAAGGGCCTGCGTGAAAGCGGGCTATGCGGCGAGGTGGTAGGCGTCGATCTGGACCCGCAATCGCGCCAGTTGGCGGTTGAGCTGGGCGTAGTGGATCGCTGCGAAGCCGACCTGGCGCTGGCGTGCCAGGGGGCCGATGTGATTCAGCTGGCCGTACCGATCCTGGCCATGGAGAAGTTACTCGCGGTGCTGGCGCGGATGGACCTTGGGCAAGCGATTCTTACCGATGTCGGCAGTGCCAAGGGCAACGTGGTGCGCGCGGCGCAACTGGCCTTTGGCGGCATGCCGGCGCGCTTTGTGCCTGGGCATCCGATTGCCGGCTCCGAGCAGAGCGGGGTCGAGGCGTCGAATGCGCAGTTGTTCCGCCGCCACAAAGTCATCCTCACGCCGCTTGAGCAAACCGATCCGGCGGCTCTGGCAATGGTGGATCGTTTGTGGCGCGAGCTGGGGGCGGATGTCGAGCATATGCAGGTCGAACGCCACGACGAAGTGCTGGCGGCGACCAGTCATCTGCCGCACCTGCTCGCGTTTGGTCTGGTGGATTCGCTGGCCAAGCGCAACGAGAACCTTGAGATTTTTCGTTATGCCGCCGGTGGTTTCCGCGATTTCACGCGCATTGCCGGCAGCGACCCGGTGATGTGGCACGACATCTTCCTGGCTAATCGCGAGGCGGTGTTGCGCACGCTCGACACCTTCCGCAGCGACCTCGACGCCCTACGCGACGCGGTGGATGCCGGGGACGGCCGTCAATTATTGGGGGTGTTCACCCGTGCGCGGGTGGCGCGTGAACATTTCAGCAAGATCCTGGCTCGCCGGGCCTATATGGAAACCGCTGTGGACGCCCAAGCGCTGACGTTTCTCGCCAACCCGGGTGGCCGCTTGAACGGTCGCATCCGGGTGCCGGGCGACAAGTCGATCTCCCATCGGTCGATCATGCTGGGCTCGTTGGCCGAGGGCGTAACCGAGATCGAAGGTTTCCTGGAGGGCGAAGATGCCCTGGCGACCTTGCAGGCGTTTCGCGACATGGGGGTGGTGATCGAGGGGCCGCACCATGGTCGCGTGACCATCCATGGTGTGGGCCTGCATGGCTTGAAGCCTGCACCCGGGCCGATTTATCTGGGTAACTCTGGTACGTCCATGCGGCTGCTCTGCGGGTTGCTGGCCGCGCAACGCTTCGACAGCGTGTTGACCGGCGATGCGTCGCTGTCCAAGCGCCCGATGAACCGCGTGGCCGAGCCGCTGCGGGCGATGGGCGCGCTGATCGAGACCGGCCCGCAAGGTCGCCCGCCGTTGACCATCCGTGGCGGCCAGCCATTGAAGGGCTTGACCTACACGCTGCCGATGGCCAGTGCCCAGGTTAAATCCAGCCTGCTGCTGGCCGGTCTGTATGCCGACGGCAGGACTGCGGTGACTGAGCCCGCGCCGACCCGCGATCATACCGAACGCATGCTGCGTGGTTTTGGTTATCCGGTGACGGTGGAGGGCGCGACGGCGTCGGTCGAGTCCGGCCATGCGTTGGCGGCGACCTCGATTGAAGTGCCGGGGGATATCTCCTCGGCGGCGTTCTTTCTGGTGGCTGCTTCGATTGCCGAGGGTTCGGAGTTGGTGCTGGAGCACGTTGGTATCAATCCGACGCGGACTGGGGTGATCGATATCCTGCGGTTGATGGGCGCGGATATCCGCGTGGAAAACCTGCGCGAAGTAGGTGCGGAGCCGGTTGCCGATCTGCGGGTACGCGCCGCGGCGTTGAAAGGTATCGAGATTCCCGAGGCTTTGGTGCCGTTGGCGATCGATGAGTTTCCGGTGTTATTTATCGCGGCTGCGTGTGCTGCGGGGCGCACTGTGTTGCGCGGTGCCCAGGAGCTGCGTGTGAAGGAGTCCGATCGCATCCAGGTCATGGCCGACGGTCTGGCGGCGCTGGGTGTGAAGTGTGAAGCCACCCCGGATGGGCTTATCATTGACGGTGGCCCGATGGCCGGTGGTGAGGTTCATGCCCATGGCGACCACCGCATCGCGATGGCCTTCAGTGTGGCTGCTCTAAGGGCGGCGGCGCCGATTCGTATCCATGACTGCGCCAATGTTGCTACGTCTTTTCCGAATTTTCTTACACTGTGTGCCCAAGTCGGCATCCGTGTTGCCCAAGAGGCTCAATTGTGAATATCAAAGCACCGGTGATAACCATCGACGGGCCAAGCGGTTCGGGTAAAGGCACGATCGCCGGCATCCTGGCCAAGCGCCTCGGCTGGGGCCTGTTGGATTCCGGCGCGCTGTATCGTCTGCTGGCATTTGCTGCGCGCAATCATGGCGTCGATTTGACCAACGAGGAATCCCTGAAACTGCTGGCGGCGCACCTTGATGTGCAGTTCGTCGGGGCGACGGAAGGCCACCCCCAGCGCATCATCCTCGAAGGCGATGATGTGACGGACGACCTGCGTAACGAACAGGTAGGCTCCTTGGCCTCCCAGGTTGCCGCGCTGCCGGCGGTGCGTGACGCGTTGCTGCAGCGTCAGCGGGCTTTCCAGGAAGCGCCGGGGCTGGTGGCCGACGGCCGCGACATGGGCACCGTGGTGTTTCCCGACGCGCCGCTGAAGATTTTCCTGACGGCCAGCGCCGAGGAACGGGCGCGCCGCCGCTACTTGCAGTTGAAGGGAAAAGTCGATGGTGTTAGTCTGTCGAGTCTGCTAGATGAGATCCGTGCACGCGATGAGCGTGATACCCAGCGCGCAGTAGCCCCGCTCAAACCGGCGGCTGATGCCATCCAGCTGGATTCCACGGAGTTGTCCATCGATCAGGTGCTGGAACGCATCATGAGCGAGATCGCCATTCGCGACATCGCCGGGTGACCAAGAAGGCTGCAGGGGACCAGTCATAGTCCTGTGGTGCTTCTTTTAATTGAAACTGACCCACACCGTCTGGGGTGTGGAGATGGGCGTATTCTTCGCCCTTATCAACAGGAATTAAAATGAGCGAAAGCTTTGCGGAACTCTTTGAAGAAAGCCTAAAAACCCTGAACCTTCAGGCAGGCTCCATCATCACCGGTGTTATCGTTGATATCGATTACCAAGCTCGCTGGGTAACCGTTCACGCTGGTCTGAAGTCTGAAGCTCTGATCCCGCTGGAACAGTTCTACAACGATGCTGGTGATCTGACAATCAATGTTGGTGACGAAGTTCACGTTGCTCTGGACTCGGTTGAAGACGGTTTCGGTGAAACCAAGCTGTCCCGTGAAAAAGCCAAGCGCGCTGAATGCTGGATTGTTCTCGAAGCAGCCTTCGCAGCTGAAGAAGTGGTCAAGGGCGTTATCAACGGTAAGGTTAAAGGCGGCTTCACTGTCGACGTTAACGGCATCCGTGCGTTCCTGCCAGGTTCTTTGGTCGACGTTCGTCCAGTGCGCGACACCACGCACCTGGAAGGCAAAGAACTCGAATTCAAGGTCATCAAGCTCGACCAGAAGCGCAACAACGTTGTCGTTTCCCGTCGCAGCGTCCTGGAAGCAGAGAACTCCGCCGAGCGTGAAGCTCTGCTGGAATCCCTGCAGGAAGGCCAACAAGTCAAAGGTATCGTCAAAAACCTCACCGATTACGGCGCATTTGTCGATCTGGGTGGCGTCGATGGCCTGCTGCACATTACCGACATGGCTTGGAAGCGTATCAAGCATCCTTCCGAAATCGTCAACGTTGGCGACGAGATCGATGTCAAGGTTCTGAAGTACGATCGTGAGCGCAACCGCGTTTCCCTGGGCTTGAAGCAGCTGGGCGAAGATCCATGGGTTGCTATCAAAGCACGTTACCCAGAAGGCACTCGCGTGACCGCACGTGTTACCAACCTGACCGACTACGGCTGCTTCGCTGAGCTGGAAGAAGGCGTGGAAGGCCTGGTACACGTTTCCGAAATGGACTGGACCAACAAGAACATCCACCCTTCGAAAGTCGTACAAGTCGGCGACGAAGTGGAAGTTATGGTTCTGGACATCGACGAAGAGCGTCGTCGTATCTCCCTGGGCATCAAGCAGTGCAAATCTAACCCATGGGAAGATTTCTCTGGCCAGTTCAACAAGGGCGATAAAATCTCCGGCACCATCAAGTCGATCACCGATTTCGGTATCTTCATTGGTCTGGACGGCGGCATCGACGGCCTGGTTCACCTGTCCGACATCTCCTGGAACGAAGTGGGCGAAGAAGCTGTTCGTCGTTTCAAGAAGGGCGACGAGCTGGACACCGTTATCCTGTCGGTTGACCCAGAGCGCGAGCGCATCTCCCTGGGTATCAAGCAACTGGAAAGCGATCCGTTCTCCGAGTACGTTCAAGAGAACGACAAAGGCGCAATCGTTAAGGGCACTGTGAAAGAAGTTGACGCTAAAGGCGCCATCATCACTCTGGCCGACGATATCGAAGCGACTCTGAAAGCCTCCGAAATCAGCCGTGACCGCGTTGAAGACGCGCGCAACGTACTGAAAGAAGGCCAGGAAGTAGAAGCCAAGATCATCAGCGTTGACCGCAAGAGCCGCGTAATCCAACTCTCCATCAAGTCGAAAGACGAAGTTGAAGAGAAAGAAGCTATCCAGAGCCTGAAAGAAGCTCCGGCAGCTGCAACTGGCGAGACCACCATGGCCTCCCTGCTGCGCGAAGCGATGGCTAAGCAGAACTAAGTTCTGTAAAAGCTGTAGGAAAAGGGCGACTTCGGTCGCCCTTTTTTGTGCCTGAAATTTGTTGAATCAACAACTTAGAACCAACGCGTTCAGCTCAGTGTCGGAAGTGACTATAGTCTTCAGAAAGACTTCACCAACGCTGTTGTTTCAATAAGGATTCGGATGAACAGGCTTATCGTAGTGCTCGCCCTGGTAATGCTGGCAGGGTGCGCAAGCACCAGTGCAAAAACTTATGTGAAGCGCGGCGTCAGCGGTGTAGAGATCGACTGCTCGGGCTTAGGCAACAAGTGGGAGAAGTGCGAGAAGCGCGCTGCACGCGAGTGCAAGATGCAGGGCTACAAGGTCATCACGCGCTCCAGCGACGCCACGGATGAAGAGGGCGACTACTTGTTCGGATGGAACCCGGCAGGAGCCGTCACACGCAAGATGCTCGTAATCTGCAAATAGCCTAAGGAGCTCTGTTCGTCAGTGTTTATTCAGTCGTATATAAGTTTATGCACGGGCTGTTCAAATTCATCAAGTCATGCTAAAACCTTTGAAGCGCTTTTCCTAGCTGCTTGAAAAAGAAGGGAAAAATATGACGAAGTCGGAGTTGATCGAACGAATTGTCACCCATCAAGGGCTGCTCTCATCCAAGGATGTGGAGCTGGCTATCAAGACCATGCTTGAGCAAATGTCCCAATGCCTTGCCACCGGAGATCGCATCGAAATTCGCGGCTTCGGCAGTTTCTCCCTGCACTACCGCGCACCACGCGTAGGCCGCAACCCAAAGACCGGCCAATCCGTCAGCCTCGACGGAAAGTTCGTTCCCCACTTCAAGCCGGGCAAGGAATTGCGCGACCGGGTGAACGAGGAAGAGGAAGAGGGCGTCTGAGTGTTTTTGGGGTAGGAGAAGGTTATGCGTGGGGTTAAGCGCGTTGCACTGGTGGTTGCGGTGTTGCTTGTAGCTTTTGTGGTTTTGGCCTTCGTGCTTGAAAACCAACAGAGTGTATCGCTGTCGTTACTGGGCCAGACGAGCGGGCAGTTTCCCGTATCAGTATTCGTCGTGCTGGCACTGATCGTCGGCATGCTGATAGGGCCGCTGTTGGGCATGATGATGCGTAGTCGGCGACGTAAGCCGATTCAGAGCGCTCAATCCTAGCTGGCGCGGTCAGCGCCGCTGGAAGCGAATAGAAACGTTCTTACCGTCTGTCGGATTTTTTTTCATCTGTTCATTCTGGAATTTCAGACAGCATGAAGATGATGTCTCCCCTCTACGCCGGTTTTCTCGCCATATCATTGAGCGCCGCCGTTTCATCTTTATTACGCTAACGTCGCACGTGTCTCGTAAGGGTTGTCCCTAGGCGCATAGGAAGCGCCTTACAGATATGTCAAGCCTTGTAATATGTTAGCGAGATGGCAAAATGAAATCTGTTCTCGATAACGGGCATTTTGTGCGCTCAAAATTTGGCAGAGACGCTGGGTTTTGGCGGTCATCTAATTAGAGTAAAAAACACAATTTTGTCTGCATAACGAGCCCGCAGTTTCTCTTTGAAGGCAGGTTTTTGTTGTGACTAGCAGTTTTCGCGTCCCCTCGGCTCACTTGTCTGATGAAGTCGATCTATTTGCACTGGTACGCTTCATATGGCAAAAAAAGACCACAATTTTTATTGCCGTTGCAAGTGCCGGTCTACTCTCGGCAAGTTATGCATTTTTCTCAAAGCCCGAATATCGTGTGAATAGCGTGCTGCGTCCGGCGGCTATCAATGAATTAGATGCGCTTAATCGTTCAAATATCTATCAGCTTTCTCCTGAAAATGCACTGATTAAGGTTGGAGCTGCCCTAGAATCTTATGAAACACGTTTGGCTTTTTTTCGGGCTAACCAAAATCTATTTGAGCCTTTTGTTCAGCCCGGGCGTACGCTTGAGCAAAGCTTTGAAGAGTTCAATAGGGATTCCATCAGAATTCAGGGGCCAGATATAAAAAAAGGAAATACGCTTAACTCATATTTAAATATAGAGTTAACTTATCCTAAATATGTTGATGGCGTAACTATACTTAATACCCTGGTAGATTACGCTATCAATATAGAGCGTCGGCAGATTGCAGCTGATCTTGAAGTGATAGTTAATAATCGGTTGAATGAATTAAAAGGCAGATATGAAGTTGCTCGCTCAAATTATGAGATGGAAAAAGAAATTCGGATTGCTAAGCTAGCTGAAGCTGATCAGCTGAGGCGCGGACAGCTACAAGATGAGTTAAATGCCCGGCGCAATCAATTGAAAATTCTAAGAACGAATCGTTTGAGTCAACTCAATGAGGCAATAAGCATAGCGAGAACGTTGGGTATACGTAAACCGAGTACGCCATCTTCTTTCTCTGAAAGCGGCAATGCTGCTTACAATGTGATGCATACAGAAGTAAATAGTCAGCAGCTTCCTTTGTACTTCATGGGGACAGAGGCATTGGAAGCTGAGCGCTTTGTTATGAAACAGCGGAAATCAGATGATTTCACTGAAGGGCGTTTGGCTGAAATAGCCAAAGAGCTGAAGCTGCTTGAGACTAACCGTGAAGTGGATATTCTCAATGATCGAAAAAATGAAGAATTGTTCCTCAGCGGTGTAGAGCCATTACGTGCCGAAATGGCGAGGCTGAATGGCTTAGGTAAAGATATGACGTCACTTAAACTGGTTGTAATTGATCAGCAGGCTTCCGAACCGCGATCGCCTATTAAACCCCGGAAAATATTGATTATCGTGCTTGGGTTGACTGTCGGTTTGATACTGGGTTTGTTGCTGACTGGATGCCAGTATTTTGTGCGGCAGCGCGCTATTCTCACCTCTAAAGACCAGATTTGCTATTCCGGGGATCACGGAGACAGCGTGCGAAAAATTTGAGGTTTCGGTCTGCGCAGATAGAGTAGGGTAGCGTTCAACCTGGATGGCCGAGGCCTCTATGCGTTCTAGAGCCAGGACTTCGAATCACTAAGGCTCGTCACGAGTGTAGACCTTGGCGGCCAGCAATCCTGGCAATCGCCCGGCTGTAAGCGTTTCGTCGTGTGACAAAAAAGTTACCTGGTGAGCTGCTGAATTGAAAGGTGGTAGCAAAAGGCCTTGTTTTGGCATATTTCGCGCGTCGGTGCGGTTTTTAATGGACTGACTGCAGGCATGTTATTATTCTGCAAATGTGCTTCTCACTCATGGACGGTGCGAAACTGGGAGGGGGGAAGCATAGGTACTAAGTGTAGTATTTATGTTTTGGATTTTGGCCGTGAATGGCGGCTTCATTTTTGGTTAGGAATATAGGATGAGCGATAAACCTGTTTATGTAACCCAGCCATTTTTGCCGCCTCTTGCGGAATTTATGCCTTATTTGGAGCAAATTTGGCAGAATAAAATACTCACCAATGGTGGTGCGATGCATCAGCAGCTTGAGCGCGCGTTGTGTGAGTATTTGAATGTTGAGCACATCGCGTTATTCAATAATGGCACCATTGCATTGCTCACGGCCTTGCAATCGCTGCGGATAGGTGGGGAGGTCATCACGACTCCATACTCTTTCGTCGCAACAGCGCATTCTTTATTGTGGAACGGTATAAAGCCAGTATTTGTAGATATTGATCCGGACACCTTGAATATTGACCCTCAAAAAATCGAAGCAGCGATAACACCTCAGACTACAGCCATTATGCCAGTCCATTGTTACGGAAATCCGTGTGATGTCCAGGCAATACAAAAAATTGCAGATAACTATAATATTAAAGTTATCTACGATGCTGCGCATGCTTTCGGTGTCACGGATGCAGGCGGAAGCGTACTGCGCCATGGCGACCTAAGCGTATTGAGTTTTCATGCAACTAAAGTTTTTAACACGTTTGAAGGTGGAGCGATTATTTGTCCTGATGCAAAAACTAAACAGCGTATTGATCATCTGAAAAATTTTGGTTTTGTAGATGAGGTTACAGTAGTGGCGCCAGGTATAAATGGCAAGATGAGCGAGATTAATGCTGCTTTTGGACTTCTACAGTTAAAATATATTGATTCTATCTTCGCCGGGCGGCGTAAAGTAGACGAAAAATATCGTGAAAGGCTAAGTAAAATTAGTGGAATTACGGTTGTGGGTCATAGTAATCAGAAAGTTGCAAATTACTCTTATTTTCCTATTTTGATAGACGATAAATTCCCATTAAGCCGAGATGCTCTTTATGAAATGCTAAAAAATAACGGTATTTATGCTCGCCGTTACTTTTTTCCGCTTATTAGTGAGTTTCCTATGTATCGAGGTATGCAATCTTCACGCGCGGATAATCTTCCGGTTGCTAACAGAGTTTCGCTGAAAGTCCTCTGCTTGCCAATATTTCCAGATATGAGTGAAGATGATCAAGAGAAAGTTATATCTTTGATTGAAAATAGTTGCAGTTAATTTTCAAATAAAAATAACGAAATTTTCCAGTGCTTAGTTATGTCAGGGAATAATAGAATTGAGTTTGAAAGGGAACATAATTTCAGGTTACGTAAGTCAAATATACGTGGCCTTGATAGGTGTTTTAATACTGCCATTATACATACGGTATATGGGGGCAGAGGCCTATGGATTGATAGGTTTCTTCACAATGCTTCAAGCTTGGTTCAGTCTATTGGACATGGGGTTGACCCCAACGATAGGCCGTGAAACAGCGCGTTATAGGGCGGGCGCTTCCGGCGGTGTAGAGTTTCGCAGATTGTTTCGGGTGCTTAGTTGTATTTTTTACGGCTTGGCTTTCATCGGTGGCGGGGTACTTTTTTTCCTCTCTGAAAAAATAAGTGCCAGTTGGTTGAAACCAGTAGCTTTGAGTGCAAATGACATTCAAACAGCGCTTCAGATTATGGCTATTACAATCGCACTTCGCTGGATTGGTGGACTGTATCGCGGCGTGGTATCCGGTTCAGAGCAGATAATATGGTTGAGTGCTTTTAACGTAATCATTGCAACACTACGTTTCGTCGTCGTATTACCTGTTATGTTGTTATATGGCGCGACACCCTTTGTTTTCTTTTGGTTTCAATTATTAGTGTCGGTCATAGAAGTGGTTGGTCTTTTCTATAAAAGCCGTTTACTACTTCCAATATTGGGAGCTGAGCGAATAGGTTGGTCTATAGAGCCGATCAAGCCAGTCTTAAAATTTTCTCTTTCTATCGCTTTTACATCTGCGGTTTGGATACTGGTAACCCAGTCGGATAAGTTAATTTTATCTAACGTGCTAGCGTTGTCCGAATATGGGCACTTTACTCTAGCGGTGCTAATGGCTAGCGGTATTATGGTCATCAGTGGACCTATCAGTTTGGCGATCATGCCAAGAATGGCGAAATTACATATGGAGAATATGAGGTCGGATCTGATTAAGGTTTATCGTGATGCCACGCAAATAGTCAGTGTCATCTCAGGTGCAGCAGCGATCACAATGTTCTTCTGTTCTGAGACGGTGGTATACCTATGGACGGGAGATGCAAAACTTGCACAGGAAGTTTCTCCAATACTTTCATTGTACAGCGTAGGTAACGGGATTCTTTCAATTGGTGCTTTTCCTTACTATCTCCAGTATGCAAAGGGTAATTTAAAATATCACCTGTTCGGCAATTTAGGACTGCTTTTATTTTTGATTCCGCTGATAATCTTGGCGGCAAGAGAATATGGCGCCATAGGTGCAGGTATTGTCTGGGTGGCGATGAACGCCATTTATCTATTTGTATGGGTTGCTTATGTTCACTATAAACTTGAGCCAGGCATTCATCTGAAGTGGATTATGAGAGACGTTCTCACCATTATTTTTCCCGCAATATTAATTGGTGCCTTATTCGAATACGTCATGCTAAAGGTTTTCCACTACAATGGTAATAGCTTTGTCTATTTAACCTTTTTCGGGTTGGTCGTATTAGCAACTGCAATATTAGGATCCTCCTATAGCAGATCTATATTTTCCAGTAAGGTCCTAGCTAGAGGATGAAAATGTTATGAATGAAATTAAAGTAACTAGTTATAAGGTTTCGGTATGCGTAGTTTCCTATAATCAGGAAAAATATATAGGGGCGTGCTTGCAGAGTATCGTGGATCAAGTATGTGATTTTGATTTTGAAATAATTGTAGGAGATGACGCGTCTACGGATGACACAAAAAAAATAATTTCAGAATTTGCGGAAAACTATCCAAATCTAATTGTACCTGTTTATCATGAGAAAAACGTTGGTTTTACAAGTAACTATACATCTGTTCATGCTCGTGCGCGCGGTCAATATGTAGCCCACATCGATGGGGATGATCTAATGTGCGCGGGGAAGTTGCAAAGGCAGGCAGACTATCTCGATCAGAACGAAGGATGCAACTTGGTCTGGCACCAAGCTAAATTTTTTAACTCAGTAGGCGCCACTTATGTGCGGCCTGCCGTGGGGTCGCCCATTATTGAACGTAAGTTATTTGTTCGCGACTTATTATTGTACGGTTCGGTAGCCGTCCACAGCTCCACAATGTACCGCGTTGAAAGATATTTTTGGGACGATACATGCACAATCGATGCATTTGATTGGTATGTTTCAGTACGTCTTTTAGGTGGGGGTTATGCTTACGTTCTCGAAGATGTACTAGGAATGTACCGCTTACATTCGGCAGGATTATCCAGCGGTGGCAAGCCAACCGACCAAATGAGGAGGTTTGTAAGCAATAGCCAGCTTGATTTCTTAGACAGGTATCCCGAGTTTAGGAAGGAAATTGCTGCTCGTGCACTGATGACCTTGATATTGGATGCACTGCACTTAAGAAGTAGCACGAAATATGCTTTGAAAGTGTTGATAAAGGCAAAGGCGATTCCACGTGTAGCTGATTTAGTTGAGCTTTATAGGTTTTACAAGATCAGTCGCCGTTCTAATATATAATGAAAATTTAAGACGTATTTTAATTCTCCATAATTTTTTGTTGTTCTAGCGAAAATGAATAGTTTAACAGATAGGCGGCTAACGTAATGAGAAACAGGGAAATGTCGTTACCTACCTCTATGCTGGTATTATTGCTGGTGCTCGGATTTCCCCGCGTATATGGGACAGAATTGCCTATGGCGATTTTATTGATACCATTTTTTCTGCTCGGTTTTTTCAGAATGATGTTCATTAAAGGCTCGCTGATGCTAGTTTTTTTTGGATTATTCACGGTCTGGTTATTGGGTGGCATATTTGCCTGTTGGTATGGTAGTGGCACATTGCAAGACCTTTTTTTTCATTTTGTATTGTCTAGTAAAATTATTTTAAACTTCTTTTTTGGATATGTCGTTTATAGAGTGTTGAAAGATAAGCCTCAAGCTTTACTTATATGGTTGCTTTTCCAACTTTTTGTAATCGTGATGTCGGTCTTGAATGCATCGGTCTATGCCTTCTTATTAGGATTTATATCCCCGAGGTCAGCAGAAGTTTTCCAGTATGTATATGGCCTACGTGCGCTTGGCTTTGGTCTCTTTCATGTTGACGGCGCGCTGATGTTAATCGTGGCGGCTTTTTATTATATTTTGATATCTGGTTCGAGTGTTCTTAAGAACATCTTCCTGATATTTATGCTCCCAATTTCGATGGCTATGGCGAGAAGTGCAATAGTAGCGTACGTTATTTTTGGTGTTATTCGTCGGGGCATTAGTTTTAAGATGATTTTGCTTGTTTCATTTTTTCTTATGCTGACCATTGGCCTCTTTGTAACGTCAGGTCCATTTTATGAGGCTACGGAGCTTTTTCGAAATTATCTAGATGACGGGCAGCTATCGAGTCATAGTGTTGCAGGGATGGCTGATATGTATATTTTTCCGAGCTCGATTGACGTATATCTGTTTGGTGCAGGTAAATATTTTTCGGGAAGTGCAGATGCGCTGGAGTTTTATATGGGTACGGATATTGGCTATCTGCGAATACTCTATTTCTCTGGTTTGGGTTCGCTGCTAATTTTTATATTACTGAATTCGCACTGTCTAATAAGCTTGTTATTTGACAGCTATTTTCCTGGCAGAATAGACATTAGGTTGTTTGCGCTTTCGCTTATCGCACTTTTTCTAATTATCACATCGAAGGGTTTGCAAGTGATGCCGTTATTCTCGATTGTGTTATATCTTCATGCTGCTGATTTGAAAAGCGCCTATAGGAACAAAATCTTTCGTAACAAAAAGCTCGTAGAAATAGCGGAAGAATGAGCTAGGTCGTGGACGTTCAGTAATTGGAGGTTGCTTTGTGAAGGTATTAATATTTGGCGCGAGTGGGTTTGTCGGCGCTAGGCTGTTGGCTTCGTTGGTCCTCGCAGGTCACGATGTTCGTATTCTCAGTAGAAGATCTAATTACGACTCGCATGATTCTATTGAATATATATGTGGCGATTTGGTCTCTGGAGACTTGGATTTTGATAGGCTAGTCCAAGGTTGCGATGTTATTTACAACTGTGCAGGTGAGATTCGTAATGAGTCAGCTATGCACGATCTGCACGTTGGTGCTATGCAAAAGATTCTCGCATCAATCAGCCGGCAAAAGCGCGAACCTACTAAGAAAATTCATTTGGTTCAGTTGAGTAGCGTAGGAGCCTATGGTTCTGCACGCGGAAGCAGGGTTGTGGATGAGTCGACACCTTCAAATCCAAAGGGGCCTTATGAAAACACGAAAACTGAAGCTGATGAATTGATCATTAAATCGGCGGCTACAGGAAGTTTTACTTTTAGTATAATCCGGCCCTCTAACATCTTTGCAGCCGATATGCCTAATTCATCATTGCGCCAGTTAGCGAGTTTGATCAAACGTGGCTTGTTTTTTTTCGTTGGTGCACGAGGCGCAATTTCTACGTATGTGCATGTTGACGATGTGGTAGATGTGTTGATTAAAGCGGGTATTGACGAGCGTGCAAAAAACAACATCTACAATGTTTCTAACGATTGTCCATTGGAAGCGTTGATCAATGGTCTAGCTGATGCTATGGGCGTGCCCTATCCAAAATATCGGTTTCCGGAGTTTCTAGTAAGGATGGGGGCCTATTTTACTCGCTTCATCATGTCAGCTCCGGTCACTCAGGAACGAATTGATTCGCTCGTGAGTCAAACAACTTATAGTACGGAAAAACTTAAGACAGAGTTAGGTTTCGTACCTAAGCGTTCGGTGCCTGTACACATTGGTGAGGTGGTTTCCAAATAATATCAGTTTCTCGGCTTAAAGGGAGTTTGTATCCCAAGCGAAATTGCATTGCTACGTCAGGGGAGAGGATAAGTGACCGTTAAAAGTCTTAAAATAGCTAGAGTCGCAACAGTGCCGATTTTTGTCGTTGCTCATTTGAGAAAGCAACTTCATTATTTAACGGAAGCTGGTGCTGATGTCCATGTTATCACCAGTGATGGGGAGCACTCCAATGAAGTACGCGATATTAAAGATATAACCTTTAGTATTGTTAATATTCCCAGAAAAATTGATTTAATTAATGATTTTATCGGTTTAATTGCGTTGTTTTTAATTTTTCGACGAAAACAATTTGACATTATCCACTCTACGACACCCAAAGCAGGCCTGCTGTGTGCTCTTGCCGGAAAGCTGGCAGGTAACAAGGTAAGGTTGCACACGTTCACCGGTCAACCTTGGGCAACGATGAATGGTTTTAAAAGTCTATTACTTAAAAATTGCGATAAGCTGATCGGTTTTTTGAATACTAAGTGCTACGCAGACAGCAATAGTCAGATGGAATTCCTAATTGCCAATGGTATTGTATCAAAAAGGAAAATATCAGTATTAGGTGAAGGCTCAGTTGCGGGAATAGATTTAAAGCGTTTTCGACGAGATCGATATAGTGACGAAGAGATTTTCGAATTTAAGTCCTCTATCGGTCTACCCCTTGGATCTAAAGTCATACTCTTCGTTGGTAGAATAACTGCCGATAAAGGTATTAAGGAGTTAGTCGGCGCTTTCAATACTCTATGCGCGACCAACGCGGACACGTATCTCGTTTTGGTCGGGCCTCTTGAAGAAGATGGGCGGTTGGCACTGTCTGCGATTAACCCGCTAACATCTCAAAGGGTTAAGTTTTTAGGTTTTTCAAATGAGCCGGAAAAGTACATGCGGATGGCTGATATTCTGTGTTTGCCCAGCTATCGGGAAGGGTTTGGCACCGTAGTCATCGAAGCTGCTGCAATGGGCACGCCTACAGTCGGTACATCGATATACGGTCTAACCGATGCAGTTGTACACGAAAAATCTGGTCTGCTCGTTCCCGTGCGTGATGAAGAGGCCCTCGCGAGCGCACTATCGCTTTTGCTTGACGACGATGCGCTTCGGCTCAAAATGGCCACTTACGCACAAAACCGTGCCGAAGAGAAATTCGATACGGCGGTAGTTTCCAAGTGCTTGGTCGATGAGTACGAGGCGCTCAGCCGTAAATGATAAATCGTCGTTTTACAGGTTTTATGATGAAAAGAGTTATTGATATAGTCGTTGCTTTTCTCATGCTGTTGATCTTGTCTCCGGCACTAATCCTAGTCGCAGTACTTGTCAAGAAAAAGCTTGGCAGTCCGGTGCTTTTTAACCAGACGCGGACAGGTATCAATGGCACCAGTTTCGAAATATTCAAGTTCCGTACAATGCTGGATGCCAATGGTGATGATGGCTTGCCATTGCCTGACGCTCAACGAATGACTAAATTCGGCTCTTTCTTAAGGGCCAGTAGTCTAGATGAACTACCTGGATTATGGAACGTACTGAGGGGCGATATGAGTTTGGTGGGGCCTCGACCTCTGTTGCCAGAATATTTACCTCTCTACAGTCCTGAGGAAAATCGTCGGCATGAGGTGCGTCCAGGGGTAACTGGCTGGGCGCAAGTTAACGGTCGCAACTCGTTGAGTTGGCAGGAGAAATTTAAGTTGGATGTATGGTATGTGGAAAACAGATCGCTTTGGTTGGATATAAAGATTCTGTTCTTAACGATAAAAAAAGTAATTGCACGTGAAGGTATCGGGGCCGAAGGCGAAGTAACGATGTCTAAATTTACAGGAAAAAACTGATGAAGAAGCTTGCGATCCTTGGGGCTGGCGGCCATGGCAAGGTTGTTGCTGATGCCGCTGAGTGTTGCGGATGGGCTCATATCAGCTTTTTCGAGGATTCTTGGCCGGACCGTTCGCAGAATGCCGGTTGGGAGATCTGCGGCACGACTTCTGATTTGTTAAAGCGGCTCGATGAGTTTCAGGGGGTCATCGTTGCGATCGGCCATAACCAGGCAAGGGGCGAAAAGTTGAGCTTGCTTGAGTCTGCGGGGGCGGAAATTGTCAGTATCGTCCATCCGAGTGCGACGGTGAGCAGGTACGCCGAAATTGGCAGGGGATCAGTTGTGTTTGCTGGTGCTTGTGTCAACGCATGTGCAATTATTGGAACCGGTGCGATTATCAATACAGGGTCCAGTGTTGACCATGACTGCGTATTGGGCACTAATGTGCACATATGTCCTGGCGCCAGGCTGGCCGGGAACGTAACCGTAGGGGACTACTCCTGGGTGGGCATAGGCTCTTGCGTAAAACAAATGGTCTGTATTGGTATGCGGGTGACTGTGGGCGCTGGGTCGGCGGTCGTTAAAGATATTTACGATGACCTTGTGGTCGTAGGCGTCCCAGCCCGCCCTGTGAAGAGTTCTTGAGGCGTCCGGTTTACGGATTTTTTATTTTTTGAATAGACGGATTTGTCAGTGCTAAATACTCCATTTTCTGTTTGGCCTTCATTCTCTGAGGAGGAGGCTGACGCGGTAAAAGATGTAATTTTGTCCAACAGGGTCAATTATTGGACGGGGCAGGAGTGTCGCGAGCTAGAAAAGGAGTTTGCCGCTTGGGCAGGAACCCAATACGCAATTGCACTGACCAACGGCACTGTAGCGCTTGATCTGGCGCTTAAAGCATTAGGTGTCGGTCCAGGACATGAAGTCGTAGTTACTCCACGCACGTTTCTTGCCTCGGTGTCGAGTATCGTAAATTCAGGAGCTAAACCTGTTTTTGCCGAGGTGGATGCGGATACTCAAAATATTACTGCAGAAACGATCCGTGCGGTTCTTACGCCCAAAACAAAAGCGATTATATGTGTGCACCTCGCCGGCTGGCCGTGTGATATGGACCCAATCATGGAGCTGGCTGAGCAATATAACCTGAAGGTGGTCGAAGATTGTGCTCAGGCGCATGGTGCCCGTTACAAAGGTCGCGCTGTTGGTTCTATAGGACATGTGGGGGCTTGGTCGTTTTGCCAGGATAAAATTATGACCACTGGTGGTGAGGGCGGTATGGTTACCACCAATGATCGTTACTTGTGGTCAACTATGTGGTCTTTTAAAGATCATGGCAAAAGCTGGGAGGCCGTATACGAACGGCCACACTCTCCTGGTTTTAACTGGCTGCATGAGAGTTTTGGTACGAATTGGAGAATGCTTGAAGTCCAAGCGGTACTAGGCCGAATCCAACTGCGAAAAATGCCTGAGTGGCACGCCGCTCGCCTTTCTAATGCCATACAGATTTGGGAGCGGGCTTCCAAATTGGATGGATTGAGGGTCCCAGCGATTCCGTCGGATATCGAACATGCGGCTTATAAGTGCTACATCTTTGTACGATCTGAGAAGCTAGCTGCGGGCTGGAACCGAGATCGTATTATTCAGGAGATTATTTCGCGCGGAGTTCCTTGTTATTCTGGCTCTTGCTCAGAGGTATACCTTGAGAAAGCGTTTGACAATACGGGCTGGCGTCCAGTAGAGCGCCTGTGCGTTGCTCAGAAACTGGGAGAGACCAGTTTGATGTTTTTGGTCCATCCTACTCTTACCGATGAGGAGATAAATAAAACATGTAATGTATTGGAAGACGTACTAATGCTCGCTACCGAATCCAATTAGTGCATATTATTTTTGCTCTTGTATAATTTTTGCATAACATAGCAGCATGTAGTCTTAAATTTTTATAATTTAAGTTTAGCAGCGGTGTAGATTTGGGTCCGGAGGGTTTTAGCGTGGGGATGGAAGAGATTCGTATTTTTCTACAAGGACTACCTCGTAGAAAAAAACGATTGATTCAAGTAATAACTGATGTGATTCTAGTGTGGTTTGCACTATGGCTAGCATTTTTGGTGCGGCTGGGTATTGATGAAATGGTCAATCCAGTAACTGCCCATTTCTGGCTTTTTCTTAGCGCGCCAATTATAGCAATTCCCTTATTTGTTCGTTTCGGTATGTACCGTGCGGTCATGCGTTATTTTGGTAATGATGCCCTTATCGCTATAATTAAAGCGGTTAGTCTGTCTTCGTTAATTTTGGGTGTAGTAGTTTATTGGTATAGCAATCACCAGAATGTAGTGCCACGCTCAATAATTTTTAATTATTGGTGGCTCAGTCTGATAATGATTGGCGGCTTGCGCTTGGCCATGCGTCAGTACTTTTTGGGCGATTGGTTTGCTGCAGCCCAGCATATGCCTTTTACTAACCGAGACGATGGCCTGCCGAAAGTAGCAATTTACGGTGCTGGCGCTGCTGGTAATCAGCTAGTCGCAGCGTTAAGAATGGGACGATTAATGCGTCCTGTCGCCTTCATTGATGATGACATCAGTATCACTGATCGTGTTATAGCTGGGCTGCAGGTATACAAACCTAAGCACATACAGAAGATGATTGATATCACTGGCGCTCAGGAAATACTGTTGGCCATCCCCTCTTCAAATCGTGGTCGTCGACGTGAAATACTTGGGTATCTCGAAGGTTTCCCTCTACATGTCAGAAGTGTCCCAGGTTTCATGGATCTTGCAAGCGGCCGAGTAAAAGTAGATGACATCCAAGAAGTAGATATTGCCGACCTTCTTGGTCGTGACTCCGTGCCAGCCCAAGGTGACCTGCTGGAGCATTGCATTAAAGAACGGAGCGTTTTAGTCACTGGAGCCGGTGGTTCGATTGGCTCGGAATTGTGCAGGCAGATATTACTGTTGCGTCCAACGGCGCTTTTGTTGTTTGAACATAGTGAATATAATCTATATAGCATACTGTCGGAGCTTGAACAACAAATAGCCAGGGAGTCGTTATCAGTAAAGCTACTTCCAATACTGGGTTCTGTGCGCGATCAATCAAAATTGCTCGATGTCATGAAAACCTGGAAGGTTAATACTGTGTATCATGCCGCTGCATACAAGCATGTTCCTATGGTAGAACATAATATTGCCGAGGGTGTGTTAAATAACGTTGTCGGCACCCTTAACACTGCGCAAGCTGCTTTGCAAGCAGGCGTTGATAATTTTGTTCTTATTTCTACTGACAAGGCTGTACGACCAACCAATATTATGGGAAGTACGAAACGTCTCTCCGAGTTAACACTACAAGCATTAAGTCGTGAAGTGGCTCCCGTACTTTTTAGAAGTCATTCAAATACCTCTGAGATTAATAAAACGCGCTTCACGATGGTTCGTTTTGGAAATGTTCTGGGATCCTCGGGTTCCGTGATTCCACTCTTTCATAAGCAGATAAAATCTGGCGGTCCGCTTACTGTTACACATCCAAAGATTACTCGTTACTTCATGACAATTCCCGAAGCCGCACAATTGGTGATACAGGCAGGGTCTATGGGTATGGGGGGCGACGTATTTGTTCTGGATATGGGGGAACCTGTAAAGATTGTCGAGTTAGCAGAAAAAATGATTCATTTGTCTGGCTTGAGTGTTCGTTCGGATAAAAATCCTCACGGTGATATTGCGATCGAATTTACCGGCCTCCGTCCCGGCGAGAAACTCTACGAAGAGCTACTTATCGGTGATAATGTGGTGCCCACAAGACACCCAATGATAATGAGCGCGAATGAAGACTACATTCCATGGGAAATACTCAAAGGAAAGCTGACTGAGTTGCTCTCTGCAGTTGATCATGACGACTACACCCGGGTCCGCCAGCTCCTTCGTGACACCGTTAGTGGTTACACTCCCGATGGCGAAATCGTTGACTGGATATACCAGCAACGTCGCCTAGAACCGTAGTTAACACTCTGTAACTCATGCATTTTTGACTAGTCCGAAATATCGCCTAAATTTGAAAAGCAGCTTTGGAAAAGCTGCTTTTCTCTTAACGATTTTATGGAGCGTCATCAATGCAAAACACTTATGTTTCCTCTCTTGTTTTCGCTTTTCTTGCTTCCCTTTCCATCGCCACCAATGCGGCACCCTCCATCAAACCCGAGGCCCCGGCTTCTATCACCGCACAGATGGCCGAGGTTGAGCAATCCGCCAAGGTAAACCTCAACGCCGCTGATGCCGAAACTCTGCGTCGCGATTTGTTCGGCATTGGTGCCGCGAAAGCCAAGGCTATCATTGCCTACCGCGAGAGCAATGGTCCGTTCACGGCGGTGGACGAATTGCTGGAGGTGAAGGGTATCGGCAAGGCGTTGCTGGAAAAAAATCGCGATCGGTTGTCGATTAATTAATGCCCCCCGCAGGCCGGTCACCGACCGGCCTTTCTTATCACACGTATCGTTGGCATGAAAATTGGTTACCCCTATATAAAAGATTGTTCAACAATCAAGAGGTACTCATGCCAGCAACTCTGTCTCTAGCCGACCAAATCGGTCTGGAACTACGTGCCGATATCATTGGTGGCCGACTCTTGCCGGGTATGGCCTTGGTCGAGGCCGAGCTAGTCAAGTCCTACAATGCTTCTCGCAACACAATTCGCGAAGCCTTGCATCGCTTGGGTCAGGAAGGCTTGACCCGCTACGTGCGCAACAAAGGCGTAATGGTCCGGCGACTCGAGCGTGACGAGGTTCGGGATTTATTTGTCGTGCGCCGTACGCTCGAATTGCAGGCCATTGCCCAAAGTGCTGCGCTTACCCACGAGCAATCCGAACGCATGCAAGACGTTATAGACGCCACCACCCTGGCCCACGAGCGCGAAGATTGGCGATCAGTGGCCACCCATAGCCTATTGTTCCACCAACAAATCGTCGCTCTGCTGCAAAGCCCATTATTCAATGAGTTTTTCGCCCAGATAGTCGCTCAATTGCGCCTGGTGTTTTGCGCCGCGCCCGACGAACAGGACTTCCAGGCGCCTTGGCTGGAACGGGACCGTGAGATTTACAGGTTACTAACCAATAACGACAAGCCAGCCGCCAGCGAGGCGATGAGCCTCTACCTGGACGATTCCGAACACCTTTCCCTCGCTCTCTTTGATCACCCTTGATGGAGGATTGCCCCATGTACAAAGACTATCCCGCCGCGTACCAGGTCAGCAAAGGTTCGGCGTTGCAGGTGGATACGGCGTTCTATGAGCGCATTCGTGATCAAAAGACCCGGCGCACGTTGATCGAACAGTTCGAGGTGCCGATCCGCACGGGCAGGGCGTGGAAGGTGCCGGCCGGGCATGTGTTTCGTGTGACCACGCCGGTGGGCCCGCAGGTCGGCGACTTCAACGTATGGAACGCCAACGACCCACGCGAGCGTTTATGGGCGGCGCGTACGCGTCAGTTGCAGGGAGCCCATGTCAGCACTCACGACCGTTTATGGTCGAACCTGCCCTTTCTAAGGCCCTTGGTCACCATCACCGACGACAGCCTGGCCAACTACGGTATCGACGAGCACGGCGGCCGCCTGCACGATCTGCTCGGTACGCGCTGCGACCCCTATGTGAACCGCATGCTCACCGGCGAAGACTTCCACCACCACTGCCACTCGAATCTGACCCGTGCGGTTTTACCCCACGGCCTGACGGAGTTCGACGTGCACGATGTGCTGAATATTTTCCAATGCACGGGCCTCAATCACGACGACATGTATTTCATGAAAGCCTGCCCCGCGCAGAAGGGCGATTATCTGGAGTTCTTTGCCGAGATCGATCTGCTGTGTGCGCTGTCGACCTGTCCGGGTGGGGATTTGTCGCTGCCGATGTGGGGGCCGGATGCGCAGGACCCGCTGACGGTGTGTCGGCCGTTGGGGGTTGAGGTTTACAAGCTGGAGGACGAGTTGCTGAGTGGCTGGAGCCAGCCGGAACGTGCTGCCTATAAGGGACAGCACGGTTTGCAGATCGCCAGGGCGGCTTGGGAATAACCCAAGGTTCAGCGATCCTGCGCATCCTTGGCATCCGCCTGCGCATTTCGCTCGGCCACGCGCTTGCGTTGTTCGTCGGTGAGTTCAACCTTGTTGGCGCTGTCGCGCAGCATCATCAGGCCACCGACGATCGACCCGATCGCCACCACTAAAATCAACCATGCATACCACGGCATAACGCTCTCCTTGAGGCAGATTGCCGTGGGAGAGTTTTCCCACGGTAATAACTGCTTTGAGTTACAGGCTTTCTGAGTAGTTCAGTGTAGGCCTGTTCCGCCTCAGAAACCTTAAAGCCCTGTCAGCATCGCATCCGCTGGCGCATCGACGCGGTCCTGGGCGGTCAGTTGGAAGTAGATGAAGCCGGCGAGCATAAAGCCCAGGAAGATCAGCCCGATCAAGGCATTGAACCAGGCCATTGCCACCAGGCACACCACCGCCAGTACCAGCGCAATGCCCGGCACGATGGGATAACCGGGTGCGCGGAACGTGCGCTCCAGCAGCGGTTCGGTCTTACGCAGTTTGAACAGGCTGAGCATGCTCATGATGTACATAACGATGGCGCCGAATACGGCCATGGTGATCATTGCCGCGGTCAGGGTCATGCCGCCCAGGTTGATCAGGCCGTCGCTGTAGATGGCGGCGATACCGACCACGCCGCCGGCAATGATGGCGCGGTGTGGTGTCTGAAAGCGCGACAACTTGGTGAGGAAAGGTGGCAGGTAACCGGCGCGTGCCAGGGCGAAGAACTGGCGCGAGTAGCCCAGGATGATGCCGTGGAAACTCGCCACAAGACCGAACAGGCCGATCCACACCAGCATGTGCAACCAGCCGGAGCTGTCGCCCACGACGGTTTTCATGGCTTGTGGCAATGGGTCGTTGATGTTCGACAGGGCGCGCCAGTCGCCCACGCCACCGGCGAAGAACATCACGCCCATGGCCAGGATCACCAGGGTCAGGATGCCGCTGATGTAGGCTTTTGGAATGGTGCGCTTGGGATCTTTCGCTTCCTCGGCGGCCATGGCCGCGCCTTCGATGGCAAGGAAGAACCAGATGGCGAAGGGGATTGCCGCGAACATGCCGGCAATCGCCGGGGCGCCAAAGGTGTCGGAGCCGGCCCAGCCGTTGAGGGCAAAGTTACTGAAGCTGAACGCCGGCGCGACCACGCCCATGAACACCAGCAGTTCGGCGACGGCGAGTACGCACACCACCAACTCGAAGGTGGCGGCGAGTTTCACGCCGAGGATGTTCAGACCCATGAACACGATGTAGGCGCCGACGGCTGCGTGTTTCGGGTCCAGGGCCGGGAACTGCACGTTCAGGTAGGCGCCGATGGCCAGGGCGATGGCGGGTGGCGCGAAGACGAATTCGATCAAGGTGGCCAACCCGGCGATCAGGCCGCCTTTCTCACCGAAGGCTCGACGGCTGTAGGCAAACGGCCCGCCGGCATGGGGAATCGCGGTGGTCAGCTCGGTGAAGCTGAAGATGAAGCAGGTGTACATCGCGGCCACCATCAATGAGGTCACCAGGAACCCCAGGGTTCCGGCTACACCCCAGCCGTAGCTCCAGCCGAAGTACTCCCCGGAGATCACCAGCCCGACGGCGATGCCCCAGAGATGCAAGGTGCCCAAGGTGGGTTTGAGTTGTGTGTTCATCGTGTGGCGCTCCTTGAACGGGTTGGAATGGTTCAAGGTGTTGCAGCGGCCATGCCATGCTGCGCAACCGTGTCGTAAAGCGGCGCAACTGTCGTGTGGGGGATGGTTTGGCGTTTGAAGTTTTGTGGTGTTGCACCAGTCAGGTGCGGCGGTGGCCGGGCCGGCGCTATCGGGGGCAAGCCCCCTCCCACAGGTTGACCTAGGATGTACCCGGGCAAATGTGGGAGGGGGCTTGAACCCCGATAGCGTCCACCCCAGCACCCGCATAAACCCACTCTTTACTCCGTCTTTACGCCCCGCCCACGCCCTCGCTCTCGTTCCTTTACACCATTCCTGCCGACAATTGCCCCACACGCGGCACTCGCCGCTAAACGGAGAGACTTCCATGAGCGTTCTGGACGGGGTGTCACTGCTATTGGCCGTGGCGCTGTTCATTTATCTGCTGGTTGCGCTGTTACGCGCGGATCGGAACTAGGAGCAGGCTATGCACAGTTATGACTATTGGCTGATCATCGCCTTCTTCGCCGTGGTGCTGGTGCCGGCGCCGTTTCTGGGGCGGTTCTACTACAAGGTAATGGAAGGCCAGCGCACCTGGCTGAGCCCCGTGCTGGGGCCTGTCGAAAAAGCCTGTTATCGCCTGTCGGGCGTGGACGCGCAGCAGGAGCAAAGCTGGCAGAAATACATGCTGGCCCTGCTGGCGTTCAACCTCGCGGGTTTTTTGCTGTTGTTCGCGATCCTGTTGTTCCAAGGTTCTCTGCCACTGAATCCGCAGAATTTGCCGGGCCAGGAATGGACGCTTGCGTTCAATACGGCGGTCAGTTTCATGACCAATACCAACTGGCAGTCCTACAGCGGTGAGGCGTCCCTGAGCTACCTCAGTCAGATGGCCGGCTTGACCGTGCAGAACTTCGTCAGCGCAGCCACCGGCCTTGCCGTGCTGGTCGCGCTTTGCCGTGGGATCGGCCGCAAATCCGCGCGCACCCTGGGTAACTTCTGGGTCGATATGACTCGCGCCACCCTGTATGGCCTGTTGCCGCTGTGCCTGGTGCTGGCGCTGTTCCTGGTGTGGCAGGGTGTACCGCAGACCTTCGCCCATTACGTTAATGCCGTAACGATGCAGGGCGTGGATCAAGTGATCCCCCTGGGCCCGGCGGCCAGCCAGATTGCCATCAAGCAACTGGGCACCAACGGCGGTGGTTTCTTCGGCGTCAACTCGGCCCATCCGTTTGAAGACCCGACTGCCTGGGCCAACCTGTTCGAAGTGGCGTCGATCATCCTGATTCCGGTGGCGTTGGTATTCACTTTTGGTCACTACGTCAAAGACCTGCGTCAGAGCCGCGCGATCCTCGGCTGCATGCTGGCGCTGTTCCTGATCGGTGGCGCGACCTCGCTGTGGTCCGAGTACCAGCCCAACCCGACCCTGAACAACCCGGCGGTGGAGCAAACTGCACCGCTGGAAGGCAAGGAAGCGCGCTTCGGCACCACCGGCACCGTGCTTTGGTCGGTGACCACCACCGCCGCGTCCAACGGCTCGGTCAACGGCATGCAGGACAGTCTCAGCCCCCTCAGCGGCATGGTGGCGCTGGTCAATATGATGGTCGGCGAGGTGATCTTCGGCGGCGTCGGTGCCGGCATGTACGGCATGTTGCTCAACGTGTTGATTGCGGTGTTCCTCGCCGGCCTGATGATCGGCCGCACCCCGGAATACCTGGGCAAAAAACTGCAGGCCAAAGAAGTACAACTGCTGGTGGTGACCTTGCTGGTGATGCCGGTTGGCGTGCTGGTACTGGGTGCCATCGCCGCCAGCCTGCCGGGCCCGGCCTCCGCCATCAGCAACCCCGGACCCCACGGCTTCAGCCAGTTGCTCTATGCCTACACCTCCGCCAGCGCCAACAACGGTTCGGCATTCGGCGGCCTGAGTGCCAACACGCCGTTCCACAACCTGATGCTGGGCCTGGGCATGTTGATCGGCCGCTTCGGTTACATCCTCCCGGTACTGGCCCTGGCCGGCAGCCTGGCGATGAAGAAGAGCGCACCGATTGGCCAGAACAGCTTCCCGACCCACGGCCCGCTGTTTGTGACCCTGTTGACCGTGACCATTCTGCTGGTGGGCGGCCTGACTTTCCTGCCGACACTGGCGTTGGGGCCTATCGCTGAACACTTGAGCATGGGCTTCTAGAAAAGGGATATGAAAATGAATATACCTGTAAAAAATGCCGCCCCGGTCAAACCCCAGGAGCCGGCCAAAACCGCCATCTCCGCGCTGTGGCGCCCGGCGCTGGTGCAGTCCTTCGTCAAGCTGGATCCGCGTCAACTGCAACGCTCGCCGGTCATGCTGGTGGTGGAACTCACGGCGATCCTCACTACGGTACTGTGCTTCGTGCCGGACACGGCGGTGCCCACGTTCGTCGCCGTGCAAATCGCCGTGTGGCTATGGTTCACCGTGCTGTTCGCCAACTTCGCCGAAGCCTTGGCCGAAGGGCGTGGCAAGGCTCGCGCCGACAGCCTCAAGGCCGGCAGTGAAGGGCTCAGCGCGCGGCGCAAGGAAGCCGATGGCAGCTTCAAGGTCGTGCCGGCCACCAGCTTGCGTAAAGGCGATGTGGTGCGCGTTGCCGCCGGGGAGATGATCCCCGGTGACGGTGAGGTTATCGAAGGCATCGCGGCGGTCAATGAAGCGGCGATCACCGGCGAATCCGCGCCGGTGATCCGTGAGTCCGGCGGCGACCGTTCGGCTGTGACCGGCAACACGCGGCTGGTTTCCGACTGGCTGCTGGTGCGGATCACCGCCAACCCCGGCGAGTCCACACTGGACCGCATGATCGCGCTGGTGGAAGGCGCCAAACGCCAGAAAACTCCCAACGAAGTCGCGCTGGACATCCTGCTGATCGGCCTGACCCTGATCTTCCTGCTGGTGGTGGTGACGCTGCAGCCGTTCGCCCACTTCGCCAATGGCAGCTTGCCTCTGGTGTTCCTGGTCGCACTGCTGGTGACGCTGATTCCTACGACCATTGGCGGTTTGTTGTCGGCCATCGGCATCGCCGGCATGGACCGTCTGGTGCGTCTGAACGTGATCGCCAAGTCCGGCCGCGCCGTGGAAGCGGCGGGGGACGTGCATGTGCTGCTGCTGGACAAGACCGGCACCATCACGTTCGGTAACCGTCGTTGCGCGGCCGTGCTGGCGGCGCCTGGCGTAAGCGGCCGCGAGCTGGCCGAGGGCGCGCTGCTGGCGTCCCTGGCGGATGACACCGCGGAAGGCAAATCCATCGTCGAATACCTGCGCGCCCTGCACCCACAGGCTGAACCGACCCCGGATGAACTGACCGGCGTGCCGTTCAGCGCCGAAACCCGCTTGTCCGGTGTCGACTACCAAGGCCGCGTGTTCCGCAAAGGCGCGGTGGATTCGCTGCTGGCGTTTATCGGCCAGCAACGCGGCGACCTGCAACCGGCCATGTCGCGGGAGATCGACAAGATCGCCCAGAGCGGCGGCACGCCTTTGCTGGTGTGTGCCGATGGCAAATTGCTCGGCGCGATTCACCTCAAGGACGTGGTCAAACCGGGTATCCGTGAACGTTTCGCCGAGCTGCGCAAGCTGGGGATTCGCACCGTGATGGTCACCGGCGACAACCCGCTGACCGCCGCCGCGATTGCCGCCGAAGCCGGCGTGGATGACGTCCTCGCCGAAGCCACTCCGGAGAAAAAACTCGCGCGCATTCGCCATGAGCAGAATGACGGTCGCCTGGTTGCGATGTGCGGCGACGGCGCCAACGACGCCCCGGCGCTGGCTCAGGCGGATGTCGGCATGGCCATGAACGACGGCACCCAGGCCGCCCGCGAGGCCGCCAACATGGTCGACCTCGACAGCGACCCCACCAAGTTGCTGGACGTGGTGCAGATCGGCAAGGAACTGCTGGTGACCCGCGGCGCGCTGACCACGTTTTCCATCGCCAACGACGTGGCCAAATATTTTGCGATCCTGCCGGCGTTGTTTGCCTCGATCTACCCGCAACTGGGCGTGCTCAACGTGATGCACCTGCAGAGCCCGCAGAGCGCGATCCTCTCGGCGATTGTGTTCAATGCGCTGATTATCGTGGTGCTGATCCCGCTGGCACTGCGCGGTGTACGGGTGCAGGCGGCGAGTGCGGCGGCCTTGCTGCGCCGCAATCTGTTGATCTACGGGCTGGGCGGGATTCTGGTGCCGTTCGTGGGCATCAAGGCCATCGACATGCTGCTGACCGCCTTGCACCTGGTGTAACTCCAAGCCTGTTTGCGTGGTGAGGGCGCTTGCTCGGGCAGCGGCCCCGGCGCCCTCACCACCGGGTTTCTCAACTGATTGAGGATATGAACATGACCCCTATCATTCGCCCAGCCATCAGCCTGTTGGTTCTGATGACTCTGATCACCGGCATCGCTTACCCGTTGGTGGTCACCGGCGTGGCCCAGCTGGCATTCCCCGACCAGGCCAACGGCAGCCTGGTGCGCGACGCCAGCGGCAAAGTGCGCGGTTCCAGCCTGATCGCCCAGGAATTTACCGGTGACCGCTGGTTCCACCCGCGTCCGTCCGCCGGCGCTTTTGCCACGGTGTCGAGCAGCGCCAGCAACCTCGGGCCGAGCAACCCGGCGTTGGCTGCGCGCGTCTTCGACGATGCCACTAAACAGTTGGTGCCCAGCCAGGGGCCGGTGCCATTGGCCTCGCTGACGACCTCTGGCAGCGGACTTGATCCACACTTGCCACCGCAGGCGATTACCTATCAACTGGCGCGCGTGGCGGCGGCGCGGAACGTGCCCGTGGCCACGTTGCAGCGGTTGCTGGATGAACACGTCGAAAGCCCGCTGGTGGGCCCGCCGGTGGTGAATGTGTTGGCATTGAACATGGCCCTGGAAAAATTGTAAGCAGTGAAACCGCCTTCGCGGGCAAGCCCGCTTCCACAGGAGTATGCATTTCAAATGTGGGAGCGGGCTTGCCCGTGAAGGCGGCCTGAAGCGCAACCAATAAACACCGTAAGGAACCAACGAGCATGAGCGACTCCGGCCGCGCCGACGCCCTGTTAGCCGATCTGCCCCGGGACGGCCGTGGCCGGCTCAAAGTCTTTCTTGGGGCCGCGCCGGGTGTGGGCAAGACCTACGCAATGCTCCAGGCCGCCCATACCCAGCTGCGCCAGGGCGTGAAATTGATCGCCGGTGTGGTCGAAACCCACGGCCGCGCCGAAACCGAAGCCTTGCTCGGTGGCCTGCCGCAGCAACCCTTGGTGCGCCGCGAGTACCGTGGCGTGACACTTGAAGAAATGGACCTCGACGGCCTGCTCGCGGCCAGGCCCAAACTGGTGCTGGTGGACGAGCTGGCCCACAGCAACGCCCCCGGCAGCCTCCATGAAAAACGCTGGCAGGACATCCAGGAACTGCTGGCCGCCGGTATCGACGTGTTCACCACGGTTAACGTCCAGCACCTGGAAAGCCTCAACGACCAGGTGCGCGGCATCACCGGCGTGCAGGTGCGTGAAACCCTGCCGGACTGGGTGTTGCAGGAGGCCGACGAACTGCTGCTGATCGACCTGCCATCCCGCGAACTGCTCGAGCGCCTGCGCGACGGCAAGGTCTACGTGCCGGAGCAGGCGCGCGCGGCCATCGATGCATTCTTCACCCAGACCAATCTGATGGCGCTGCGCGAGTTGGCGATGCAGACCGCCGCGGCCCACGTCGACGACGACCTGGCCCAGGGCTACCGCCAACTCGGCCAGGCCGCGCCAGCGGTGCGCGGGCGTTTGCTGGTGGGCGTGGATGGCGATGCCCAGGCCGAACGCCTGGTGCGCCACGCCAGCCGCGTGGCGCAGCGTCGGCATCTGCCGTGGAGCCTGGTGCACATCGACAACGGTCGCGCACGGGACGAACAATCGCGCCTGCGCCTGCAAAACGCCCAGCAATTGGCCGAGCGGCTGGGCGGGGAGGTGGTGCTGTTGCGCGCCGGCGAGGTGGCCAAGACCTTGATCCAGCACGCCGCCGAGCGTCGCGCCAGCCTGCTGCTGGTGGGGCAGTCGCGCAAGCGTTGGCATCGCCAGGTGTTCGGGGGCGGCCTGGCCGCACGGCTGCTGCGCAATGCCCGGGGCCTGGAAATCAACGTGCTCGACAGCGACGATACCCCGGCTGCGCCACGTCTACCGGAAGTGCGCGGCCTGGTGTGGTTCGATTACGCCCTGGCGGTGGTCGCCACCCTGGTGGCCGCTGGCGTGGCGTGGGCGGTGTCCAGTGTGTTGCCGCTGCCGAATATTTCGCTGGTGTTCCTCGCGGCGGTGTTGCTGGTGGCGGTACGCAGCAGCCTGGGACCGTCCCTGGTGTGCGCGGCGTTGTCGTTCCTGACCTATGACTTTCTGTTTATTCCGCCGAACTTCTCATTTGCCATCCAGCGTGAAGAAGACGTGCTGACCCTGTTGTTCTTCCTGCTCATGGCGGCGCTCACCGGCAACCTCGCCGCGCGCCAGCGCCGGCAACTGCAAGCCTTGCGCGATACCCAGGAAGAGACCAGCGAACTGCTCGACCTGTCACGCAAACTCACCGCCGCCACCGACCGCCAGGCGGTAATCAGCGCGGCCGCGCATCACTTGGAGGGCTGGAGCGATCTGGACTTGTGCCTGGTCAATCGCGACGGTCAGGGCGGCTGGACGGTGGAGACCGGCGGCCCGCTGACGTTCACCGAAGCTGAACGCGCCGCCGCCGACTGGGCCTGGCAACACGACCAGCCGGCGGGCATGGGCACCGGCACCTTGCCGTTCGGGCGTTGGTGGTGGTGGCCGCTGTCGGGGGAGGAGGGGCCGCTGGGTTTGCTGGGCGTCAGCGCTAAACCCGGCCTTGAGTTGAGCGGCCAACGCCGTCGCCTGCTCACGGCCTTGAGTCAACCCCTGGCCCAGGCGTTGGCGCGCGCCCAATTGGCGCAGGAGCTGGAGTCCGCACGACTGCACGGGGAAACCGAACAACTGCGCAGCGCCTTGCTCGCCTCGGTGTCCCACGATTTGCGCACGCCGTTGACGTCCATGCGCGGCAGCATCGACAGCCTGTTGGCGCTGGGCGAGGCCATCCCCCTGGAAGATCGTCTCGAACTGCTTGAGGGCACCCGCGATGAGGCCGAGCGCCTCGACCGCTATATCCAGAACCTGTTGGATATGACGCGCCTGGGCCACGGCGCGCTCAAATTGGCGCGTGATTGGGTGTCGCCGGGCGATATCGTCGGCAGCGCCCTGGGCCGTCTGCGCGCGGTGCTGGCGCCGTTGCAGGTGAGCACCGATGTGCCGCCGGAGTTGCCGCTGCTGTATGTGCACGCGGCGTTGATCGAACAGGCGCTGGTCAATGTGCTGGAAAACGCTGCGCGCTTTTCACCGCCCCACGGGCGCCTGCAATTGAAGGCCGGGGTCTTGGACAACCAGCTGTTTTTCGCCGTGGCTGACGAAGGGCCGGGGATTCCCGAGGAGGAGCGCACGAAAATTTTCGATATGTTCTACACCGCTGCGCGCGGTGATCGCGGCGGGCAGGGCACTGGCCTGGGCCTGGCGATCTGCCAGGGGATGGTTGGCGCGCACGGTGGGCATATTCGCGTTGGCGACGGCATCGACGGGCGCGGCACCTGCATCAGTCTGTACCTGCCGCTGCCCACCCAGCCTGGCCTGGAGCGTGAGCCGTGAGCTACCCTGTTTTCTCCCCGGATTTTGATGGAACACCATGAGCCAGACCGCGACGATTTTGGTCATTGATGACGAACCGCAGATCCGCAAGTTCCTGCGCATCAGCCTGGCCTCCCAGGGCTACAAAGTGATCGAGGCCGGTACCGGCAACGAAGGCCTGGCCCAGGCGGCGCTGAGCAAGCCGGACTTGCTGGTGCTGGATCTGGGGCTGCCGGATATGGATGGTCAGCAAGTGCTGCGCGAATTCCGTGAATGGTCGACGGTGCCGGTGCTGGTGCTGTCGGTACGCGCCAGCGAAGGGCAGAAGGTCGAAGCCCTCGACGGCGGCGCCAATGACTATGTGACCAAGCCCTTTGGCATCCAGGAATTTCTCGCGCGGATACGTGCACTGTTGCGCCAGGCCCCGGCGGGTGAGGCGCAGGAAGCCGCGTTGTGCTTCGGCCCGTTGACCGTCGATCTGGCCTATCGCCGCGTGCTGCTGGACGGCGCCGAAGTGGCGCTGACCCGCAAGGAATACGCGGTGCTGGCGCAACTGGCGCGCCACCCCGGTCGGGTGATTACCCAGCAACAACTGCTCAAGGACATCTGGGGCCCGACCCATACCGAAGACAGCCACTATCTGCGCATCGTGGTGGGCCATCTGCGCCAGAAATTGGCGGATGACCCGACGCAGCCGAGGTTTATTGTGACCGAGGCCGGGGTGGGGTATCGGTTGCTGGGGGCGTAAATACGTTTCCGGCGTTTGAGTAGAGGGTATGCCCCAAATCCAGGCGCCTTGGTTTGTCGGGTAAACCACATTGTCTGAAGTGGGGCCGCTTCGCAGCCCAGCGCAGGGCAAGCCTGCTCACCACAACAAGCGTGCTCACCAGGACAAGCCTGACTCCGGCGCCTTCAAGGCTGTTCACTCTCGTACCGATCCAGCGTATCGCTGGCAATCTCCCGGCCAAGGGCGATCAACTCCGGCGCCTTGTAGAACTCAAAAAAACGGCACACCCGCTTGGGCACGTTGATCAGCACATCCGGCGGATAGCCGGCGATTTTGTACTGGGCCAGCGACGTTTGCATCACCTCGAAGCTCTGGTTGATCAGGTCCAGCAGCGACGCCGGGCCGACATTATCGATGATGAAAGATCCGGTCGCCGACTTCGGCGCACCGGGTTTTTCCGGCGCGGCGGCCGGTTGCTGCGATTCGGGTTCGGCCGACTCCAGCCACGGATTGATATCCGCTGCCTGGGCCTGCAGCGCTTCCTGTTCAAGCTTCATTAACTGCTCGGCCTGTTTGCGGCGAAAGGGCAAGTGCGAGCCCAGTGACTTGGCCAGGCTGTTGAAACGACTCTTGAACGCCGGCGGGCGAGGAATGACCGGCAGCTGATAGTGCTTCTGGTTGGTCGCGTTGAGGTTGACGGCGATGATCAAGTCGCAGTGGCTCGAGACGACGGGTACGATCGGTAACGGGTTGAGCAGGCCACCGTCCACCAGCATGCGGTTGCCTTGCATCACCGGTGTGAACAGGCTGGGAATCGCCGCCGAGGCGCGCATGGCCTGATGCAGGCAACCTTCCTGGAACCAGATTTCCTGCTGGTTGGTGAGATCGGTGGCGACGGCGGTGTAGGGGATGCGCAGCTCTTCGATATTCAGTTCGCCGACGATCTTGCGAATCTGTCCGAAGACCTTCTCGCCGCGGATCGCCCCCAGGCGAAAACTCACATCCACCAGGCGCAGCACATCCAGGTAATCCAGGCTTTCGATCCAGCGGCGATATTCGTCCAGCTTGCCGGCGGCGTAGATGCCACCCACCACGGCCCCCATGGAACATCCGGCGATACACGCGATGTCATAGCCGCGCCGCTCGATCTCCTCGATGACGCCGATATGGGCGTAGCCACGGGCTCCGCCGGAGCCCAGCACCAGGGCAACACGTTTCTTCATGGTCCATGTCCTTTCCAACGCAGACGCCCACAATGCACCTATTGAGGGGGCCGCTTCAATGCTCGGCGCCGACCTGCGCAATTTTTCCAGAATAGTCACGCCGCTCGGGTATGCTCTGGCAATCGGCGGGCGTGATTTCCCCTTGGTGGACAAGGCACTTTTCCCCGTGGGCAACGTCTACTCCCTACGACTGTTTCTTCCTTTTGAGGTGTCATCAATGAAAGCCTGGATGTGTGTACCTGTGATCGTGCTGGCCCTGGCCGGTTGTGCCGGGAAAACCGCCTACCGCGACAGCTGCGGGTCGCAATTGGATGCCGCCTGGAAAGAACTGGACCTGGCCAAGGCCGAAGGTTTCGCCGGCACCGTGAGCTATTCCAAAGCCTTGTCGCTGTTGACCGGCGCGAAAACCCAGCAGCAATTCGAAGCGTTTGAAGGTTGTGCCAACAAGGCCGAAAAAGCACGCTTCTATATTCGTGAATCACGCGCCGGCCGTTGATCCGCACCGCGCATCTTGAGCCGTCAGGAAACATACCTTTTCAGGGGAGTCAGTGATGTCAGCGTTGGTTGATCAGTTAGTCGCTCAGGTCATTGGCCTGGAAGTAGGGTTACTGAGCTGCCAGGCTCGGCTCGCTGCCGTCACCGACGATGAGGCCCTGCATGACCTGCGCACTACCGTGCGCCGGCTGCGCAGCCTGCTGCGCCCGTTGCGCGGTTTACCCGGCGTGGAGCAGTTGGAGGACGCAGCGCGGGCGGTCGGCCAATTGACCACGCCGTTGCGTGATCGAGAAGTGCTCGCCACTTATTTGCATCAGCATGGTCATCACGAGGCGGCGGATCGACGCCTGCGGCCACAGCCCGATGCCTATCGTCACGTGGCTCAATCACCTGAGCTTGCGCAGTTGTTACAGATACTGGACGCTTTTCCGCGCTTCATACGAGCGTCCGGACACCAAAAGCTGCTCAAGGGTTTGCGTGCGCGTATCGAAAAGCGCTTGGCCAAGCAATGGCATAAGCTCGGTGCAGCGCTCAAAGAGCCTGGCCACGATCGGCATCGCCTGCGCTTGTTGATCAAACGCGTGCGCTACGCCGCCGAGGCGTACCCGCAGTTGGACAAGCTCCCCGCCAATGCCATCCCGCGTCTCAAGAAAGCCCAGGCTGTGCTTGGCGACTGGCATGATTGCTTGCAGTGGTTGGCCCAGGCCGACCATCAGGTAGACCTGCAGCCCTGTGTAGCGGTTTGGCAGCGCACCCTGGACAAAGCCGAGGGCCAGTCGGATCGCGTGTTGGACAAGCTCAGCGCGCGTTGCTTTTGACCGGTCCGGTTTTTGGCCGGAATAGGCGCTGTACCGCGTAGGCAGGATCGTTAAGATCTGCCTTCTGTCTCTCGCTTTGAGGTCACCATGCACTTCAGTGATTTGCTCGACGCTGCCCGTCATCACCCTCTGGACGTGACGATTCCCGCCGACTGGGGCCAAGGCCGAGCGACTTTCGGCGGCCTGGTAGCCGCTTTGCAATACGAAGCCCTGCGCGCCCAAGTTCCCACCGATAGGCCCTTGCGCTCATTGGCGGTGACGTTTGTTGGCCCGGTGGCGCCTGAGGTCGCCGCCAGTTATCAAGTCGAAGTACTGCGTGAAGGCAAGGCCGTCAGCCAGTTGCTGGGGCGCGTGGTGCAGAACGGTGAAGTGGCCACGCTGGTGCAAGCCAGTTTCGGCGGCGCCCGCGAGTCGGAAATCGACGTAGCCAGCGAGCCACCGCCGACGTTCAAACACTGGGACGATTGCCAGGAGTTGCCCTACATCAAAGGCGTGACCCCTGAATTCATGCGCCACCTGGCGATGCGCTGGAGCGTTGGCGGCCTGCCGTTTACCGGCAACAAATCCCGCGAGATGGGCGGATGGGTCCGACTGCGCGGCGATGTGAAAGAGGAGCCGCTGACCGAAGCGCATATTCTGGCATTGGTCGACGCCTGGCCCCCGGCGTTGCTACCGCACCTCAAGAAGCCGGCGCCCGGCAGCACCCTGACCTGGACCATTGAGTTCATCCAGCCGCTGGCGAAGCTCACGACCCTTGATTGGTGCCAGTACTACGTCAAGATCGAACACGCCCGCGACGGCTACGGCCATGCCGCTGCCGCACTGTGGGGCCCGACCGGCGAACTGATCGCCATCAGCCGCCAGACCGTGGCGGTGTTCGCCTGATCCTCAATGCCGCTGGCGCTGCCGCCAGGCACGCCACCAGCCGCCGCTTACCACAAAGCGCGGAAAGGTCACGAACTGCTCGACCACCAACCGTTGCACCGCATCTTTGCGATCACTGAACGGCTCACTGGCCTGAGCTTCCAGGCTATGCCCATGACGCTGCAACGCCAACCCCGCCAGGATACCGACCACTCCTACGGCAAAACTGGCCACGCTCAGGCTGAACACCCCGGACACGATCAACAGAAACCCGATGATAAACAGCGGCACCGCGATCAGATGCAGCGCCAGATTGGTCGGGTGCTGATGGTTCTGCGGGTAGTGGCGCCATTGCCAGGCGGGGAGATTAGGATGACGTTTGCCCATGGTGATGAATCCTCTGTCCGTTGAAACAACTTGAATAGAGTTTAGGCGGGGTAGGGCGGGGCGGCGAATTGGGGTTGGCTATGGGGGTGATAGTGAGTATGTACTTACAATCACAGATTATTTATTTAATAGGTGTTTTTTTTTTTTTGGATTTCTTAAGCGGAAGCAGCATAGCTTTCAGGGGGGGCGCAGACTAAGTACATTTTTTATGGGGCGTTTTTTTTGATTTTTTATAGATTTGGGGTATCAGTTAGTTAGTCTTGCTTGGTCTGGATTTTTCTTGTTTTGTGCTTGTGAGAATTTTCGTCGGGTTTGTGCGAATCATAGTGTTAGATAGTTAGCGGTTATTTTGTTTTCTTAATTCTTCATTGATTTTATTTTGCGCGAGATCAAGTAGTGAGCATGTGCTGTCAATTGATTTTGAAGTCAGGCTCAGGATGGGAAAGTCCCAGTCAAAATCCTTAATAATTTTTACTTGAAAGCACCCTTCTGTATCGAAAGACGGATACCAGCCTACGTCAAGCAGGAACCCGCTAGGATATTCAACCTGAAGCATATCTTCTTTTAAGTTTTGGAGTTGATGCTCTATGGAAAGGTTTTGCAGGGATGAAAACTCATCATAAGTAATTTTGCCGTGTAAGAAATCTAATGAGATCACTTAGTTAATCTCCTGAACTCACGTTCTGAAATAGGATGGCCGTGAATTGTGTTTGCACTTAGCTCTATGCGAATCCAGCGACTCGGGCTTCCCTCGCTTGCTCCGATACTATCAGGATATTCCATCACTTTCCAAGGTTTGCCGTTAGTAGTAATGCTGCCGTTTCTATAGGCGTCTTTTTCTGTTTTTTCGATGTCAATGCCTGGTTTGTACTTAGCTGGTCCAGATTTTGTTGCGGCTACAATATCTTTCCAGGGTGTTCTCTTTGACGGGCTGTGTTTGTAGCCATGAGCGGTCCACTGAATATTTTCTGGTGCGGGTAACTTTGGTTGCTCTTCGTTTGTCTTTGCACTGTTTTCAGGGTCGTCAGCACTTTTAGCAGGGTGGCATTTACCCGGACACCTACTCAACCCCAGCGGATCCACCCATCCCGTCGGATTAGGCACATACCGATACCCATTGATCCCACCCG